>NZ_JBMERP010000055.1:0-23382 GCF_049310925.1 Virgibacillus sp. DJP39
ATAATAAGATGCTATATGTAGGTTACTTACATCAAAACTGGCTAGGAATATGGAATCTTGAAGACCGATTTGGGAATAAGGGACCAATTGGGGATATAACTTTTAATCCTAATCCAGAAGAGCAAAACGGTGTTGTTTGGGGCGTCTCTGGAATTTCCAGAGGGAGTAATATGGAATACAGTTACGTTTATGGTATGATAGTTAATTCTCAGGTTGAGGAAATAAAATTAACAGTAGATGATGAAATTAATGATATTCCTATGTTTAAATCTAATGGGAAACGATTCTTTTTTCTCAAAAGAGAAGGAGATAGTCTTCCGTTTAATCTGAGGGCATTATCTGAAAGTGGAAAAGTAATTGAGACAGAGAGTTAACGAGGCAAAAAAAGGAGAATACAAAATGATTGAATTAAAGCGTTTTGGACGTTCGGATTTTAAGCAACTTATCAATTGGATTGATTCACCTGATTTTCTGCTCCAGTGGGGTGGCCCGGGATTTAATTATCCATTCGACGAACCCCAGTTGGAAGAATACATGAAAAATACAAATAATAATAGCCCGGATATTCTGGTGTATAAAGTAGTTGATAAAGAGACGAAAGATGTCCTTGGCCATATTTCTTTAGGTAAAATTGACAGAAGTAATAGATCAGCACGTATTGGAAGAGTTCTGGTTGGTGACAAAAATGCACGTGGACAAGGGATTGGCTATCTTATGGTGAGAGAGATATTAATAGTTGCATTTGAAGAATTAAATATGCATAGAGTTAGTCTTGGCGTTTTTGATTTCAATGCTCCTGCAATTTCTGCTTATGAAAAAGCCGGATTTGTAAAAGAGGGTCTACTTAGAGATGCAAGAAAAAATGGGGATGAGTACTGGAGTTTATGGGAAATGAGTATTTTGGAGAATGAATGGTTTAAAACTATCGGATAGGAAGGAAAGTCATTTAAGACTCTCCTTTACATTATCTTTCTTACTTAAATAAGTGAAAATTTTAGTTATGACAATTGCCAATGCCAAGATAAGCAGGTAATTCAAAAAAAGATAAAAATAATTCATCCCATTATTCAGCTGCAATATATCTATGTAAACTAAGAAAGGTTTTAAACCAAAAGAGAAAGCTGCACTTAAAATAACCCCATAAAGAATCACATTCTTATTATGATTTAAGCACCACTGATACAAAAGCATAAAAGACACGGGGACAAGTGAAGCATCTAGCGCAAAATTAACTGGCATGACAGGCATAGCCTGGTAAGGGTATACAACATGTCCAGTTCGCATTGCAATAGCATCAGAATAGGTAAACCAGGTATGTATATTAAAGCCATAAAACCCTATGTGAAATACTTTTGTTTTATCAATCGCGAAATATACAATAATTAGAGGAATAATTAACATCGATACAATAGCCCAGAAATGCCAATTTTCCCATGTTGAAAAATTCTTCCAATATTCCACCCACATTGAGACTACATGATCCTGTTTCTTTATAATCAAATCTAATCGGTTACTCTGCTCATTTGTCATAAATTAACCACCTTCACAAACTTAGGACATTACTTCATCTATTATTCGTTGGATAATATGATTTATACTATTTTCAAGCCATCTTAAGAAGTATATTGAAGTGAAAGTCAAAGGATTGAATAATAACAAAGAAAGCACCGGTAGTATAACCAGGAAAGCGGTTAATTTTTTAGCAGGTAAGAAAGCATAAATTCTTTCTTACTGCATAAGTGCAACTAAGTCACTCGCCATTAAGGCTTGGCGAATGCCAAGTTTTCTAAAGGTTTTCTAATCTTACATATTTTAATCGAATAAGAGGAAGTTGTATAATAGGTATAGAATAGTACAAGTACATGCTTTTTACGAGGGGAGCAATATAAACATGAATCTAGACCCAATTAGTGAGAAAAAGCGTCTTTTGTGGATAGATGCTGCTAGGGGATTTGCTATCTTTGGAATTTTTATGGTTAATATCGGTGCTTTCTCCGCACCTTATTTTATGCATGGTGGAGAAGCGGAAGCATGGCCTGGGTCCGTCAGTCACTTTATACAAGGGATAATAGATATGTTTTTCCAGGCAAGTTTTTATACGTTATTTTCTTTATTGTTTGGTTTCGGGTTTCAAATCATGATTGATCGACTGGTGGAGAAAGGTGGCGCTGTTTATTCCATCTTATTCCGGAGAATGCTTATTTTAATAGGTTTTGGTTTAGTACATGCATTTTTGATTTGGTATGGTGATATTCTACTCTCTTATGGAATTATTGGTCTATTTCTTTTATTGTTTGTAAAAGTTAAAAACAGAACACTAATGATTTGGGCTTTCCTGTTAATGGGGTCAAGTGTCACCTATTATTCAACGTATTTATATGAGTACCGCCAATACCTTGGCTTTATTGGTCATGAGGAAATTAACCAGGCAATTGTGAATTACCAAAGCAGTAGCGTGCCTAAAATATGGGCACAAAACTATGCTGACTGGGTGTATGCCAATGGAGACATTGCTTACATTTTCTTAACGAGTACTTTATTGCCACTATTTTTAGTAGGTATGTTAATCGCAAGAAAAAGATGGCTTCACGACCTGGAACAATTTAAGGGAGTTTTAAAGTGGGGTTGGGCCGTTAGTTTGCTGTTTTTCCTTGTATTAAAATTAGGACCTTATGCGTATGGTAACCCTGTTTGGTTTTCTTATATTCAGGATAATTTAGGTGGTTCCGCATCGGCTTTATTTTATATCTTCTCTATTGGATTGTTAGCAAGGTTTGATTTTGGAATGAAACTTATTAAGCCTTTTGTACACGTTGGGAGAATGTCCCTTACGAATTATATTTCCCAATCTATTATAATGTTTATCTTATTTTATGGCATTGGTTTCTCGATGTATGGAACAATTAGCCCACTAGAGGGTGTCTTTATTGTTATTCTTGTATATACACTGCAGGTGTTTGCAAGTAAATGGTGGTTTAATTATTATCAATTTGGTCCTTTGGAATGGATTTGGAGAGGACTAACCTATAATCAGAGACAGACCTTCAAGAAACATAAAGAAACTAGAGACGAGTCCCGATAATATGAGCTGGTCTAACTCTCATATATAACAAATCTAGTTTGTATGAATACAAATTGAAAAAAAAAGCAAAAAAGGGAACTACCTGATTTGAAATCAGGTAGTTCCCTTTTGCTGTTATAGCTATTATCCCTTTAATACTTCAGTTATATGATTGATTGCCCAATCTAAGTCATCTTTTTTAATGACAAGTGGAGGAGCAAAACGGATTACATTTTCATGTGTTTCCTTACAGAGCAATCCTCTTTCTTTTAATTTCTCACAATAAGGACGTGCTGCTTCGGTTAGTTCAACACCAACGAATAATCCTTTACCACGAACTTCTTTAATAAGAGAGTTGTCTATCTTTCTTAACTCAGCCATCATGTAATTACCTAGTTCCAGTGAACGATCAGCTAGCTGTTCTTCTTCGATAACTTCAAGCGAAGCTACTGAAACGGCACAAGCAAGTGGATTACCACCAAATGTTGATCCGTGTGATCCAGGATTGAATACACCTAGAATATCTTTGTTAGCAACGATACATGAAATTGGGAATACGCCACCGCCAAGTGCTTTTCCTAAAATAAGAATGTCTGGTGTAACATTTTCCCAGTCACATGCAAACATCTTTCCACTTCTGCCTAACCCTGCCTGGATCTCATCTGCAATGTACAACACGTTATTCTCTTTACATACATCAAGAGCTTCTTTTAAAAATCCTTCAGGCGGGATATTGATTCCAGCCTCACCCTGGATAGGTTCGAACAAGAAACCAGCAGTGTTTTCATTAATCGCAGCTTTTAGTGCTTCAACGTCACCATAAGGGATTAATTTAATTCCTGGGAGCAATGGACCGAATCCACGTTGATTTTCAGGTTCTGAGGATAAAGAAACAGCTGCCATTGTTCTACCATGAAAATTGTCTTCACAAGCAATGATTTCTGCTTTATTTTCCGCAACACCTTTGACATCATAAGCCCAACGTCTAGCGGTTTTAATAGCTGTTTCAACAGCCTCTGCACCTGTGTTCATTGGCAACACAGCTTCTTTATTCGTTAGTTTACAAATTTTCTCATACCATGGACCAAGCTGGTCATTATGGAATGCGCGAGATGTCAAGGTTACAGCATCCGCCTGTTTCTTTAATGCTTCAATAATTTTTGGATGACGATGTCCCTGGTTAACAGCAGAATAAGCACTTAACATATCCATGTAGCGGTTACCTTCAGGATCCTCTACCCATACACCCTCAGCTTTGGAAATTACAACTGGAAGGGGATGATAATTTTTCGCACCATATTCCTGTGTTTGATCAATAATTTGTTGACTAGTTAGTGACATATTATCCCTCCAAAGTATAAAAATACAATACATTTATAAGTATAACAGTTTTTTCAAACAATTACCCCATGATAGGGTTCAATAATATTTCACATGAATTTACTGATTTTACATGATATGATAGAACTTAAAGTAAAATTGAAAGGAATGAAATAGATGAGCACACACTTACACATAACAGCATGGGCACTTGCATTCATCCTGTTTATCGTTGTTGTACTATTAAACAAATCAGGAAAAGCAAAAGGTGCGAAAATCGTACATATGATTCTAAGACTAGATTACTTATTAATTTTGTACTCTGGTGGAACATTGCTAGCTGAATACTTCGGTGGTAGTCCAATGATGGGCGAAGCGATATTCAAAGGATTGGCTGGAATTTGGGCAATTTTTGCAATGGAAATGGTAGGAGTTAAAATGGCAAGACACGAGGCAACGAAAAGCTGGTGGATTCAACTAGTAATCGCCGTAGTAATAACATTAGTACTAGGTTTCGGACGTTTGACTGGTGGACTTGCATAAAAAAAGAGAGACCGTGTATCTTAGGATGCGCGGTCTTTCTATTATTTTTAAACGTTTTCTTTGATAGAGAATCATCCGTCAGGCAGGTGAAATCAGCCGTCTTTTGGAAATATCACCAAAAAATCCAAGAAATTCACCATATTAACAGAAAATCAAAGAAACTGCCAGCCCTGTTAAGAAAACCGACCAACAAGAAACAAAGGACCCGAACAAGTATATACCTTGTTCGGGTCCTTCCTTATTTATTCAGCTAATGTTTTAAGCAATGCATCAATCGTTTTTTCAGAAGCGATTAATCCTTTGTTTGTCCAGAAACTCGGATCGTTCATTACGTATACCTGATCCTTTTCAGCAGCTGGAATGCTTTGCCACACATCACTATTTTTTAAAGTTTCAAGACCCTGCTCTCCTTCAAGACCTAAAAGAAATACATGGTCAGCTTTTAATTCTGAAAGTTTTTCCATTGATATTGGGTTCCATTGAGCTTGAGCTTCACCTAAACTTTCTACAAGTGGTGGAACTGTAATGCCTAATTCTGAGTAAACAACTGCAGCACTGTGACGGTCTTTCTCGAATAAAAAGTATTGACCTCCTACAACCCAAATGATTGCAACAGATTCTTCACCAAGGGACTTTGTTAATTTTTCTTTTGCAGCTGAAGCTTTTTCCTCGTAGGCTGATAGAACTTCTTCTGCTTTATCTTCTTTTCCAAGCATTTTGCCGAATACTTTAACTTGTTTGCGCCAGTTATTGCTGACTTCTTCTGGCATTACATAGGTAGTGGCAATTTTACTGTAGTCTTCATATGTGCCTTCGTAGCTTGCAAGGTCACTGCCTAGTATAAGAAGTTCCGGATTATGTTCTAACACTTGTTCCTGTGGAAGATTCCACTCAATTCGTGGTAAATCCTTTAGCTGTGGTTCTAAATAGCCCTGTACTGTTTTACCAATTGACCACTTTGCCACCGGCTTTACACCGAGTGCTAAAAGCGCGTCTTCATGGAACGGAGCAAGAACTCTCTCTACATCGGCAGGGATAGTGACTTCTCCTTTTTTACCTTCTACTGTTACTTCCGAACCTTGTTTTTTATCATTAGTTGATTCTGATGATGATGTGTCATCGTTGTCATTGCCACAAGCAGAGATCACTAGTAGTAGGCATGCAAGTGAAAATGTCAGAATCACTTGTTTCTTTGTAAAAAATCGCATATGTAATTCTCCTTTTAAAGTATTATACTGGTAATGATAATCATTTTCATTTAAAATGTCAATGTGTGAAATATGACAAATATATGGATTGTCAATGTATTGCAGAGAAAGAGAATAACGTCTATACTTTCATTTAAAGAAATTATAATTCAACTATAAAGTAGAACGATTAATAATGTCTAGTCAGGGGATCAACATGATTGCTGCAATTACTCATTCACGTTTAGCAAAAACGATAATAAATATAGTAGCTGGCATTGCGTTGATTTTTTCAATTGGTGTTTCTGTCTCTTACGGAGCAGTGGACATTACATTATCAACAGTATGGCAGGCAATTTTTGATTTTAATCCAAGTTTAACCAGTCATCAGGTAATTCAAGAGCTTCGATTGCCTCGTGCGATAGGAGCAGCTTTAGTCGGTGCATTTCTAGCGGTATCCGGAGCAATTATGCAAGGAATGACACGTAATCCTTTAGCATCACCATCTATTATGGGTGTTACTCATGGTGCTGCCTTTGCACTTGTTATTTTGTTAGCCTTTTTCCCAAGTATATCTAATTTGGGTTTAACACTAGCTTCATTTGCCGGTGCAGGTATCGCAGTTATCCTAGTGTTTATGGTTGGTACATATTCAGCAGGTGGTCTGACTCCTGTTAAATTGGCTTTAGCTGGTGTTGCGATTGGAACATTACTAAGTTCTGTCTCATCAATCATTTCACTGCATTTTCAGTTGGAAAAACAAATGGGCTTTTGGTTTGCTGGTGGTTTAGCCGGTACAAGCTGGACTTCCGTTCAAATACTGTTAATCTCAGGAAGCATTGGATTAGTATTGGCATTGGCAATAGCACGGTCGATAACGATTCTTAGCCTAGGTGATGACATAGCTGTAGGCCTTGGACAAAACAATGTTGTAATTAAGATAGCAGGTATAACAGCAGTATTGGTTTTAACAGGCGCAGCTGTATCCATTGCAGGTACGGTTGGATTTATTGGTCTTATCATTCCACATATCACGCGTTTTATTATGGGTACAGATTACCGTTGGATAATTCCTTCGTCCGCAGTATTTGGTGCACTTCTGTTAGTGCTTGCAGATGTAGTGGCGAGATTAGTTAACGCCCCATTTGAAACACCTGTAGGAGCTATTACATCCTTAATCGGTGTTCCTTTCTTCCTGTATTTAGCTCGTGGAAGTGGGGGTAGTAAATAATGAAAGCAAAACAAGGGTTTAATAAAAAAAACTTCATTGCGATTATCATTGGATTAATTGCATTAATCATCGCTATGTTCTTTGTAAGTCTGAGCACAGGAGTTATTCACCTCTCCCCATTAGAAGTAATTAACACATTGATTGGCCAAGGGACAGATAAACAAGAACTGATACTATTCGACTTTAGATTACCAGGTATCGTATTAGCTTTATTAATTGGTGCGGGTTTGGCAGTGTCGGGTGCCATCCTGCAAGGGGTTACGCAAAATGATTTGGCTGATCCAGGAATTTTAGGAATTAATACTGGTGCGGGTCTAGCAGTTGTATTGTTTATTTTTTTCTTCCAGGATACACTTTCCATGTCCAGTACCCTCTCGGCGTTTATTATGCCGTTATTCGCGTTAGTGGGTGCTATTTTTGCTGCGTTTCTGATTTACTTTCTGGCGTGGAAGGATGGCGTTAATCCTATCCGGTTAATCCTGGTTGGAATTGGTGTAAATGCTGGATTTAGTGCAGCGTTGATTATCTTCCAATTAAAAATGGATCCACAGGATTTTAGACAGGCAACCGTTTGGCTGGCAGGGGATATATGGAGCGCGAATTGGAGTTTTGTGTGGGCACTTCTGCCATGGATTCTAATCCTAATTCCATTTGCTATACACAAAGCAAATAGCTTAAATGTACTTAATTTGGGTGATGATATTGCGGCGGGGCTAGGGACAAGTGTGGAGACCGAGCGCCGTCTGTTACTACTCGTAGCGGTGGCACTAGCTGGTGCTTGTGTTGCTGCTGGTGGTGGAATTGCTTTCTTAGGACTGGTTGTTCCGCATATTGCCAGGAGAATTGTTGGCCCAACACACCAACGGATTATACCAATCTCAACATTGGTTGGTGCACTTTTACTGATGGTGTCAGATACAATAGGGAAAACTATTTTATCACCTACAGAGATTCCTGTTGGTATTGTAGTTGCAATTTTAAGCACACCGTATTTCATCTATTTGTTGATGAAAACAAAGTAGAAAAAAGGACGGGATAACATGGAGAAAGATGCAGAACTATTTGACGTTACCATTATTGGTGGCGGCCCTGTAGGATTATTTTCTGCTTTTTACAGTGGTATGCGAGAAATGAAAACGAAAATAATTGAGTTCCTCCCTTACTTAGGTGGTAAAGTTTCTTATTTCTATCCGGATAAAGTCATTCGTGATATAGGGGGAATCCATACTATAACCGGTACAAAATTAACTGAACAACTTGTTGAACAAGGGAAGACATTTGATCCTACCATTACTCTGGAAACACAGGTTAAAGGGTTGGAACGACTTCAAAATGGAAACTTTGTTCTTACTGATCATAGAGGGCATCAACATTATACGAAAACAATTGTGATAGCTACAGGATTTGGAACATTAAAGTCAGTAGAGTTAGATTTACCTAACGCTGAACAGTATAAAAAGAGTAATTTACATTATTACGTTCAGGATTTAACAAAATTTCATGGTAAACACGTTGTTGTATCAGGAGGGGGGAACTCTGCCATTGATTGGGCTAATGAGCTTGAACCAATCGCAAAAAGTGTAACAATTCTATACCGCAAGGAAGATTTCGTGGGTCATGAGAGCAATATTACTAAAATGAAAAATTCCACAGTCAGGATTAAAACGCCTTACGTAATTAATCAAATACATGGAAAAGAAAAACGCATTACCTCTATCACAGTTAAAAATACAGAATCAGGTGAAGATCAAACAATTGAGCTTGATGAGTTAATAGTGAATCATGGATTTGAAATAGACCTTGGGCCGATTGCCGATTGGGGTATGGCAATGAGTGATAATACAATTAAAGTAAATGGGGACATGCAGACGACCATCCCTGGCATATATGCAGTGGGGGATATTGCAAACTTCCCAACAAAACTTCCGCTAATTGCTGGCGGTTTTAATGAAGGTCCAATTGCAATTAATGGTGCAAAAAAACATATTACCCAGGACAAAGAATTGGAAAAACTATATTCGACACATATGGATACATTTGATAAGTAATTTGCTCAAATGCATTTATCGTATTTATGAATCTTTTCCAACAATCTTTCCATCTCCATTGACTATTTGGTCAAAAACGTAATAATTAACAGTGTAAATAAATAGCTGGAGGACGTCTTATATGAAAAAAGCACTTTTATCTTCTTTTCTAATCCTGCTTCTAGTAATGGGTGCAATACCAGCCCATGCAGCTGAGGACGTGAAGCCTGTAAAAGAAGAGATTATATATTCAATCGTACTGGATCGTTTTAGTAACGGAGATCAATCATTAGATGAACAATTAGATTTAGAAGACCCAGCTACCTATCATGGAGGAGACTTCCAGGGAGTGATAGATAAATTAGATGCAATTAAATCACGAGGTTTTACAACTATATCCCTGTCCCCGGTAATGGCAAATGGTCCAAGAGGATTTCATGGCTACTGGATAGAAGACTTTTTTAAAGTAGAAGAACAGTTTGGCAACTTAGATGATTTGAAAAGACTTGTTAAAGAAGCTCATGATCGTGATATTAAGGTTGTGTTTGAATTTGTGACAAATTATGTTGGCACTAGTCATCCTATGTTGGATGATCCTGCTAAAACTAATTGGGTAGAACAGACGACGGGCACTGATTCACTTTGGTTAGAAGAAGCGGTTGAACTGAATCAGGAAAATCCAGAAGTAAAAGATATGCTGTTTGAAGCAGCTACTTACTGGCTAAAGGAAGTAAATATTGATGGCTATAAGCTCCATGCCATTGAGCAGTCTTCTCCATCCTTTTTAAAAGATTTCGTTGACCATATTAAGTCAGTAAAATCTGATGCGTACGTCCTTGGTGGTGTTTTAGAAGATAACAAGTTAAGCGATGAATACCTTGATATAGGGATACCAGTAATTGAATACACACCAGTTCAGGAATCTATAGTAAATGTATTTACGAATGTAGGTACCCCTGTAAAGAATATTTATGAAACATGGCAGGCAACTGGAGAACGTGAGGGGCTTTTATATGTAGATAACGCGTATACAGACCGTTTCACTCGGAAAATTGTGGAGGGCAATCTGAATCCACAAACTACGTGGAAGCTAGCACTAGCTTATCTTTATACAGCCCCAGGTGTCCCATTAGTCTTTCAAGGATCTGAAATTCCTATGGATGGTAATACAACAGAAGAAGTTTTGAGAATGGTTCAGTTTAATAGTGGTGATGCCATAGTTAAAGATTTCATGGAAAAAATCTCAGCGATTCGGACACAATTTCCAGTATTCTCATACGGTGATTTTAAGCTAGTTGATACAAATGGTGCGCTAAGTGTATTTAGTCGTACCTACAAAGATGAGACCGTATATATGGCTTTCAATAATGGCAAGGAAACAAAATCTGTTTCAGTTAAAGATGTACCAGAAGGCATGCAATTAAGCGGATTACTGGGAGATTACATTGTCCGCGAAAATACGCAGGAAGAATATAAAATAACAATGGATCGAGAAACAGTAGAAGTTTTCATTTTAGAAGAAAATAAAGGATTAAATTGGTTGTTCATTAGCATGGTAGTCGGTATTTTTGCAGTATTTGTAATTAGTATAATGATCCTAAGCTATAAACAACGAAAAAGAGAAAGAAAAAATTAGAACCTGGGTTGTTTTAGCAGTAAGGCAAGCTTTACTTTCCTTACTGCTGAGGCAGTCTTTTATCAAGGGATGTAGAAATGTCTATCAAATTGCTTATTTGATAGACATTTTTTTAATTGAATAGGAAAAAGCGATAGGGCAAACCTAATTACAAATGTTGGTAAGAAACTATTCACGTATAAAATGAATGCGTTTTCATGTATAATATAAGATAAGGGAGGTGCAAACTAAATGGAACAGAAACCTATGCACTATGATGGAACCGGATCAATTAAAAAAGATGATGAACAGGCGTCTGACCGAAAGCAATTTGAAATCACACCTGAAATGAGAAAAAATATTAGTGGAAATCCTTATAAAATTAAATAGTTCAACTTTGAAGGATTTGTCAAAATAGGACAGGTTCTTTTTTTTGAAATTAAATCATTATTAGTATATGATTGGAAATCTCGTGTATTGTTTTTAGTTTTTTATATAAACTAAGATACTAAATTTAAGACGGAAAGGCGAATTGATTATGTCACAAGTATTGTACATTACAGCACATCCACATGATGAAAACTTTTCATATAGCATGGCTGCAGCGAAAGCATTTATTGACACCTATAAGCATGAAAATAAAGAGGATGAGGTAGTTCACATTGATCTTTACAAAGAAAATATTCCCTATATTGATGCGGATGTTTTTCAAGGCTGGGGTAAATTACAGTCCGGTAAGGGGTTTGAAGAGCTAAGTAACGAGGAACAAGTAAAAGTTGGGCGTCTATCTGAATTAAGTGAACAGTTTATAAAGGCAGATAAATATGTATTTGTTACGCCTTTGTGGAATTTCTCTTTCCCACCGATAATGAAAGCTTATATCGATTCTGTTGCAGTAGCAGGAAAAGCATTTAAATATACCGAAGACGGTCCAGTAGGGCTTTTAACTGACAAAAAGGCAATCCATATTCAAGCTCGTGGAGGAATTTATTCTGAAGGTCCAGCTGCTGAAATGGAAATGGGACATCGCTACTTAAACATAATTATGAATTTCTTTGGTGTTCCTTCATTTGAAGGTTTGTTTATTGAAGGACATGCGGCAAAGCCAGATAAAGCGGAAGAAATTAAACAAAAAGGAATTGCTCGTGCAAAAGATTTAGCGCATACGTTTTAAAACAAAGAAGATGAGTCAGCAATTGCTGGCCCTTCTTCTATTTATTAGGTTGTTTTCTAAATAGATGGAAAAT
Source organism: Virgibacillus sp. DJP39 (assembly GCF_049310925.1). Classification (NCBI taxonomy): domain Bacteria; kingdom Bacillati; phylum Bacillota; class Bacilli; order Caryophanales; family Bacillaceae; genus Virgibacillus; species Virgibacillus sp. DJP39. The sequence continues at coordinate 12,232 of NZ_JBMERP010000055.1, forward strand.
TCTATAAACTGCGAAGTAATTTACTGGTTATCCATTTACAATTATACCGCCGTTGACATGAATCGTTTGACCGGTTATATAACTAGCATCATCACTAGCCAGGTAGACGTATGCTGGAGCAAGTTCAGCTGGTTGACCAGGCCGCTTCATTGGTGTATTTCCACCAAAAGATCCTACTTTAGCCTCGCCAAAAGTAGAAGGGATAAGGGGTGTCCAAATTGGACCTGGAGCAACAGCATTAACTCGTATTCCTTTATCCACTAATGATTGGGATAAGGAGCGGGTGAATCCTGTAATAGCGCCTTTAGTTGCTGAATAGTCAACTAAGTCAGTACTACCCTGATAGGCTGTAATAGATGATGTGTTGATTATAGAACTTCCTTCCTTTAAATAAGGCAATACGGATTTAGTCATAAGAAAGGATCCAAAAACATTGGTACGGAAGGTCTTTTCAAGTTGTTTTGATGTAATATCCATAAAATCTACCTGTGGATGCTGCTCTGCTGCATTATTAATCAATATATCAACCTTGTTAAAACGCTCAATTGTTTTTTCAGTAGCCGTTTTGCAAAATGCTTGATTACCTATGTCACCGCTTAGAAGTAAACAGTTTCTACCTTCATTTTCAACGAGTCGTTTTGTTTCCTTAGCATCATCGTGCTCATCGAGGTAGATGATTGCAACATCTGCACCTTCCTTGGCAAAGTGGACACTGATAGCACGGCCAATTCCACTGTCTCCGCCAGAAACTAATGCTACTTTTCCTTCAAGTTTATTTGCTGCCTTATAATTTTCACTAATGTATTTGGGTTCGGGAACCATGTCTGATTCTATCCCTGGTTGTCGCTTTTGGTGTTGTTCAGGTGGTGTTTGTTTATTCATAACGATTCTCCTTTGCAAAATGATTGTTTATATTGTTTTACCCCGAAACGAGCTATTCAATCATTTTTGTTTCAGATTCAGGAAAATCTATTGTTTAAATCATCTTTCGAAAATACAAATATAAAGAGAAGACGAAAAAAGGCTTGATCATCATGTGATCCAGCCCCTCCATTTATTTCGGCTCATCATTTAAAAAGAAAAGTGCAAGTGTTCCAGGACCCGCATGCGCACCAATTGATGACCCAACCATTTCGATTTGGACATCTTTTGGGTTAAACTGCTCCTTTATTAATTGTGCAAGTTTGTTGGCAGTTTCCAAGTCATCGCCATGGCTTATCCCAACAATCTGGTTGGAAAGGTCTTTTCCACGTTCTCCCATAATTTCAAGAATTCGATTCAAAAGTTTTTTAGAGCCTCTGATTTTTTCTAAAGGAATTAAATTACCACCTTCTACATGCAATATTGGTTTAATTTTTAACAAAGTACCAACAAAAGCAGCAGTTTTACTAACTCGTCCACCACGATATAAGTATTCAAGGTCATCTACCGTAAAAATATGTTCCATATGTGTTGCGAGGTATGTAGCTGTCTCTAGAATTTCTTCGATAGATGCACCATCTTGTGCTAACTGTGCAGCTCGAAGCACAATTAATCCAATCCCAAGTGAAGCGCATTTTGTATCAACGATGTGAATTGGTGCGTCAGGATATTCATCTTTCACCTCTTGTTGTACAAGCTTAGCAGCCTGGAAGGTACCGGATAACTCAGATGAAAGCCCTATGTATACTAACGGTTGATTTTTTTCTGCGTAAAATGTAAAAACTGTTTTGAAAGCTTGTTGAGAAACCTGTGAAGTTTTTGGAGCTTTGCCATTTCGCATGGCGTTATAGACAGTTTTCGCAGATATTGATATACCGTCTTCATATTCTTTTTCATCTAACTGAACCGTTAACGGTACCATTTCAATACCAAATTCGTTATAATGAGATTTCGACAAGTCACATCCAGAATCGGCAAGTATTTTAACATTCATTTTGTCCACCCTCATTCCCATTTTCTTTTATTTATAGTTTAAGGCCAGAGTGGTGGATAGTCAAAGGTATTGACGAAATATTTCTGAAATAACCGATGTACTAACACTGTCATAGGAGGTAACTATGTTTTTATTTGAAGCAAAACGTATACTAATTGTTATATTTGGATCATTGCTGAACGCTATGTCACTGAATTTCTTTCTAATTGGAGCAAATGTATACGCAAGCGGGTTTACAGGTGCAGCCCAGCTTATTTCGAGTGTATTTAATGATTTCCTCGGGATTGGGCTGAATACCGGTGTGCTATTATTTATTCTCAATATTCCGGTTGCAATTTTAGGCTGGTTTAAGGTCGGAAAAGGATTTACAGTTTATAGCATTATTTCGGTTATATTTACTTCTTCATTTCTTACTCTAATACCAGTTATTGAATTGTCCCAGGATATCATATTAAATGCCGTTTTCGGTGGTGTTATCGGTGGTATTGGTGTTGGAATGACACTCAAGCTTGGTGCATCAACTGGTGGTATGGATATCGTAGCAATGGTGTTATCCCGAATGAAGGATAAACCAATCGGAACTTATTTTTTATTGTTAAACTCAGTAATCATTGCCTTAGCAGGTGTTTTATATCAAGCAGAAAATGCTCTTTACACAATGCTTGCTTTGTATGTTACAACACGCGTAATTGATGCAATTCATACACGTCATGAAAAAATTACTGCTATGATTATTACGCATAAAGCTGATGAATTACAACGTGCAATTCATAATAAAATGGTACGTGGAATCACCATAATTCCAGCTAAAGGTGCTTACTCGAAAGAAGATAAAAATATGATGTACCTTGTTATTACAAGATACGAACTGTATGATTTGGAACGAATTATAGGTGAAATAGATCCAAATGCCTTTACAAATATTGTCCAAACAACAGGTATATTCGGTTTCTTCCGGAAAGATCACTAAAAACCGGTACGGCTGGTTTGGCTTTCCAAACGAAATCGAGCACTGCCAAGCGAAAGTCGAGCACCAATCAAGGGAAAACGCGCACTGAACGTCGTTATCGAGCACCACACAAGAAGTTGAGCACTTGATGCTCGATATACTCAAAGTACGCTCGATTTCACTTAATTATCAAGTAACCTGTTATTAATAGTGAAGCCTTAGTTACACTTATGCAGAAAGAAAGTCTTTTTCTGTCAAAAAAAGCATCTTCCTTTTACGGGAAGATGCCTTTTTAAAATAAAAAAGACAGCAATCTATGCCGTCTCACTATGTACCAAATTTAATAACCTTTTTTTTCTATTACTTCCTGAACAATTGGGGATAGGTTGTCCCATTCTGCGTCAAACTGTTTATTTACTGTAATGAAATTTTGATAACCAAATACATTATCAACACCATCAAGATTCATTAATTCGTTTAAAATTTCATGTTCGCTTGTATCACCAGGCATCACAGATATACTGCTGTTTCCTTCAAATATTAGCTTATCTGAAGTAAATTTTAACGCGTTTGGATTTGGTGTGGCTTCTGGTCTAACTGCCATAAATAATCCCTCCTAAAATCATGCTTACATGTATATAATAGCATAAAAACCTCCACCATGAAAAGGTGGAGGTGTGTACGTTTGCATTAATTTCCTGAAATAATATAAGCAATTAATAAGAAATCGTATACAACCGTTTCCTGCGGGTTGGATTTAAACCTTGGTGATTAGCTAAGTTGGTTCTTTGTCTTAAGCTGCTGCTCTAATTGTTGCAACTGTTGTTTTTCCTCAGGAGTACAATCAGCGTATGCAGCTTGAACAGCATTGTGCGCTGCTTGCTTTTCTTGTTCATTGTTACCTGCGTTACCATTACCTTGCATGTTAGTTAAGCGTGAGACGGCTTGTCGAGCTTGCTGAAAAAGATTATTTTCCATCTAAAACCCTCCTACTGTGTGGTTGTCAGCTTCTTCACGTTTTCGTTCTGCATCACTAAATCGTGACTTGTAAGGAAACCGCTCGGCATGTTGTTTTACTGAAGTAGCACCTTGATTAGTAAAGCGTTTTGATTTGCTTCGTTTGCTCAAAGTAAACCCTCCCAACAAAACTAAAAAGCAGTGAACGCTTGGTGATGCGCTCACTTATAGTATAGGCAGATTATCGTTTTATATAGATGGAAAATAACAGAAAATAATTAACTTGTTTTAGTATTTATTTTTAAATATTCTTCAAGAAAAATACCAATTCCGTCTTCTTCATTTGATTTTGCAATATGTTTTGCAACACTTTTTAACTCATCAATCGCATTTCCCATGGCAACTCCTACACCTGCATAATCAATCATTTCCAAATCATTATCTTCATCACCAAATGCTATAATCCGCTCCTTTGGTATATCAAAATAATGGGATACTTTTTGTAGGCCAACCGCCTTGTTCATTCCTTTTTTTACAATTTCAATGATGTTCCAGGGAGCGCCCCATTTGCGGTGCTCAATTAGTTCAGCATGGAAATCAGTTAAATGATCCCGAATTTCTTTTATATTTTCTTCCTTAGGGTGAATTAGCAATGATGTTGGATCCTCTTTTAATTCGTTTTTTAAACTGCCAATAACAAATGGTGGATCGTTTTGTGTTGTTTGAAAAATATCGATAATTTTTTCATTGTACTGATCGAGATAAACCTCATCCTTCACTTCAGCTAAGATATTATGAACATTCAAGTCATAACAAGCATCAATAATTGCATGTGCTGTTCGAACAGACATAGGGCTATGTAATGCATCCCATTTGTGATCTGTTGGATGGTGGATTAGTGCTCCATTAAAATTAACCATAGGCGTATCGAGACCCAGGCTGTGGTAATAATTAATACTTGCACGATGTGGTCTTCCTGTTGCAATGACAACGATATGACCAGCTTGCATAGCTTGGAGAATCGTTTGCTTTGTCCGCTCACTTATTTCTTTTTTGTCTGTTAATAGCGTTCCGTCTAGGTCCAATGCTATTAAATGTCTTTTATTTTCCATAAGCTTCACCTCATATTACATTAGTTTATCATTCCAGGCGAGAAAACTCCATCCTCAAGGAATGAGTAGGGTGGAGATGAATCGACTTCGGACAGGGGATAGCTTTAGCTATCTCAATTGTCCGACTAATTAGGCACTAGCCCAAAAGTCTAAAGCGTTTTCAGAGCTCAACTTATCATCATTACCGAACGAATGTTTGCATATTTTTAAGCCGTCTTATAAAGAGGAGGGGAGGTGACCGTTTTGCTTGGCCATAGGGCTTATAAATTCAGAATCTATCCTAACTAGAATCAAGCTATCCTGATAAATAAAACCATAGGATGTTCTCGTTTTGTGTTCAATCATTTTTTGGTAGAATGGAATGCAACGTATAGGAAAACGGGAAAAGGTTTGACCTACAACATTTGTTCTTCTCAATTACCACAACTAAAGAAAGAATTGGATTGGCTAAAAGAAGTGGATAGCATCGCTATTCAGTCCTCAGTTAAAAACCTTGCCAATTCTTATTCCAGGTTCTTCAAAAGACAAACGAATGCTCCACGTTTTAAGTCTAAAAACAACAAGGTGCAATCCTACACAACTAAGTACACGAACGATAATATTGCAATTGTTGGTAACAAAATGAAACTGCCTAAACTTGGACTTGTGAAATTTGCTAAAAGTCGAGAAGTCGAAGGTCGCATTTTAAACGCTACTATTAGGCGTAATGCAAGTGGTAAATACTTTGTATCCATTCTTGTTGAAACAGAAATACACAAATTACCTAAAACAAACATGTCTGTTGGCATCGATGTTGGACTGAAAGAATTTGCCGTTCTTTCCAACGGAACAAAATACGCAAATCCAAATTTTTTTCGAGCAGTAGAAAAGAAATTGGGTAAAGCACAGGCGTCACTTGCAAGACGAAAGAAAGGTTCTTCCAACTGGAATAAACAACGAATTAAAATTGCACGACTTCACGAAAATATAACCAATATAAGAAAAGATTACTTGCATAAAATCTCTTACAATATTGTTAAAAACCACGACATAATCGGTATCGAGGATCTGCAGGTATCCAATCTATTGAAAAATCATAAGTTAGCAAAGGCAATTAGCGAGGTAAGCTGGTCACAATTTCGAACAATGCTAGAATACAAAGCAAAGGGTTATGGGAAACAAGTTATAGTTGTCGCTAAAAATTTCCCTTCTAGCCAACTTTGTTCCTGTTGTGGCTATCAAAACAAAGCCGTTAAGAATTTCGCACTACGTGAGTGGGATTGCCCTTCTTGTGGTACACATCACGACAGGGATCTTAACGCAAGTATAAATATTAAAAATGAAGCAATAAAACTTCTAACCGTAGGTCCTACGGGGTTAGCCTAATTAAAACCGACTGTTAGGTTGGTGTTCTTAGGAATCTCCCACTTCAAACAGACCGCAAGGTCGTTAAGTGGCGAGAGGGTTCAAAAGTGAAATCCTTTTATGTAAAGCATTATATAGTGTGATGCTTGCAAATGACACTATTTCAGGATTAAGATAAAATAAATACATATATAAGGGGAATTCAGACAATGATTGGGGTAAGTAACAGAAAATTCAACAATATACCAGCGTTAGTAATAGTGGAAGCAGGAAAAGAAACAGAACCCATGCCAGTAGTTTTATACCATCATGGCTTCACGAGTGCTAAAGAACATAATTTACCATTGGCATACTTGTTAGCTGAAAAAGGATTCCGTGTTGTATTGCCCGATAGTGAATATCACGGAGAGCGCGAAAGGGAAATATCTGCAGTTAAAAAGCAAATTTCATTTTGGGATATCGTGATGCAAAACGTTCATGAAACAAAGGAAATATACAACATATTACAAGACGAGAAATTATTAGCTGATGACCGCTTTGGAATAGCTGGAACAAGCATGGGGGGAATAACCACAGCTGCAACTTTAACGCAATACCCATGGATTAAGGCAGCTGCAGTTCTTATGGGTTCGCCAAAGATAACAACATACGCTAAAACACTAGTTACAAGCTTTAAACGAATGGGAGATCTTCCAGTTACAGATGAAATGATTACTTATTTATTTGAATCACTTAATCAATATGACTTGTCTAAACATATGGAGAAGTTAAACAACCGACCACTGCTTTTTTGGCATGGCGAAACTGACTCAGTTGTTCCATTTGACCATTCCTATACATTCTACGAAAAAGCTCGCGAACTATATGACAATAAGGAAAACATCCAATTCTTAAATCAGCAAAATCAAGGTCATAAAGTAAGCAGATATGCTATAATAGAGACAGTTAAATGGTTTAGCCAAAAGTTGTAGCGTTTTTGTTTAAAAAAACGGTAACATATGTTTAAATAATAGTAGTATTAATTAGGAGGGTTTTGTCATGGAAGAGGCATTAAAAGACAATATGATTGGCGCACTTGAGAACGTAATTGACCCTGAACTTGGGATTGACATTGTTAATCTTGGGCTAATATATGGTGTAGACATGGACGATAATGGTGTCTGTACTGTTGAAATGACACTAACATCGATGGGATGCCCACTTGCAGCTCATATTGAACAGGATATAAGACATGCATTGGCTGACATTCCAGAGGTTAAAGAAATAAAAGTTGACATTGTATGGAATCCACCTTGGGGTAAAGATAAAATGTCACGGTATGCTAAAATTGCATTGGGAATTCCAGATTGATCATTATATTTGGTGTTAAATAAAAGCACGAGTAAAATAAGAGGGTTGGATTCAGTAAAGTGAATCTGACCTTTTTCTATATAGGTAAGTGATAAGGTGATGAAAAGTGCTATGGTAGATATAGTTCAAATAGTAGGCTATAAAAATTCAGGCAAAACAACGCTCATGAAAAAGTTAATAGAGCATTTTACGAAAAACGGAATTAAAGTTGGCAGTTTGAAGCACCATGGTCATGGGGGAGAAATTAATCCACCTAAAAGAACAGACAGCACATCGCATTTTGAGGCAGGTTCTCTTATAAGTGGTGTTCAAGGTGAATCCACTACACAACTTACATTTCATAATCTTACATTTGGCAGCCTAATTCAAATGTACACACTGCTTCCAATTGACCTATTATTAATAGAGGGATTTAAACAAGCAACGTACCCGAAAATTGTTCTGGTGAGAAGTGCTGATGATTTAGGACTTTTGCATGAGCTTTCCAATATAATTGCTGTAGGAATACAGGATGATTCTATAGAAATAAATTTATCTGTTCCTGTTTTTGAGCTTTCCAAGGTCGACGTACAGATTAATCAACTGGTTGCATACATAAAAAACAATTGAAGGTGTTAAAGTGAAGGAAAAACAATTCTGGATTACCGATAAACCAATAGACATCAATGAGTGTGTTGAAAAAGTAACACGTGCTGAGGCAGGAGCCATTAATACGTTCATTGGTACGGTGCGTGAATTTACAAAAGGAAAAAAAACATTGTATTTAGAATATCAGGCATATGCTTCTATGGCAGAGAAAAAATTAGTTCAAATCGGGGAAGAAATAGCAGCAAAGTGGGAAAATACAGAAACAGCAATTGTCCACCGCACGGGCAGGTTGGACATATCCGAAATTGCGGTAGTGATCGCTGTTTCTACCCCACACCGAAATGATGCCTTTGATGCAAGCCGATACGCAATTGAACGCATAAAAGAAATAGTGCCAATTTGGAAAAAGGAACACTGGGAAGATGGAACACTTTGGATGGGTGATCAAAAAGAAAAGAATTCATATGAAGAAAAGCTGCCGACAGAGGAGGACATGCGTAATGATTGATGTACTTTTTTTTGCCGAACTACAAGAGAAAGTCGGAGAAGGAAAAGTCACGATTAAAGCCGACGGTATCACTTTGGCAGATTTGAAAACTAAATTGTTAGCTGCGTATCAATTGGAAAATCTGGACAATGTAATGATTGCCATAAATGAAGAGTATGCGCAGGACGAGACAGTGATAAAAACAGGGGACGTTGTTGCTTTGATTCCACCAGTTAGTGGAGGGTAAAAGCTTCATTGTTATTACAAAAATATTAAAAATGACCATAAAATTTGCTCGCATAAATTTTGTGGTCATTTTTTATTTTATTTAACTCTACATTTTTACATTTTATAATTCACAATAGTCTGATGACTTGTGTTAAAATTAACTCAGATATTTATATTTTAAGGAGAGGTTCTTGATGGAGTGGGACTGGCATCAATCTCAAAAACTAAAGCCTTTGAATAGAAGTAATTTGAGAATATATTTCGGTACACAATATTATCGTCTTAAAAGAACAATGCAGTGGTACACAGACAACAAAAAATATGCGGCAACAATTGATGATAAACCTTTTGCTTATCAGATTAAAGAGCATAAAACAATTTTGCGTAGACAGCTTAAAGATGTCGATATGTGGTATCAGGAAAACAAAATCATTAACTTAAGAATTGCTGTTAAGAAGTTAAATGGACTCATTCTCAAGCCAGGGGAAACATTTTCTTACTGGAAACTCCTTGGCCGTACCTCTAAACGAAAGGGTTACACGGATGGGATGGTACTACACTATGGTTCATTTAAACCAGGGCTTGGTGGGGGATTATGTCAGCTATCAAACCTTATATATTGGATTACATTACATACGCCTTTATCCGTAACGGAACGCCACCGCCACAGCTATGATGTCTTTCCCGATTCAAAACGCACCCAGCCTTTTGGAAGTGGAGCAACTTGCGCCTACAACTACTTGGATCTGCAGATTTTAAATAACACAAAGAATACTTTTCAGCTTTGCTTATATGTGAAAGATAAATATTTGGTGGGCGAATGGCGTGCAGTGAATCCGGAAATCATGACCTATGAAGTATATGAAAAGAACCACAAAATTACACATGAACACTGGGGTAAATATGTACGGCATAACGTAATTAACCGTAAAGTTTATAACGGACAGAAAGAGCTTGTTGATGATGAATACATTACTGAAAACCATGCACTTATGATGTATAACCCTCTTCTTGAGTACCAGAATGAAGATGCTAATTGAATGGGATTGTATGTTGAAATTTCACTGCCTAGTAAATAAATTTATGATAAGAAGGGAGGTTTCTTTATAATGGAAAAATAGTGCTGCTTACACTTATTCCACTTGTTTTGTTGTACATGGCATTTATAATAACAGACCCTGGTTTTGGTGTTGGATTATAAACTACACAGGCACGGTATTGATAGTTGATTAGAGGGGGATTGAAAAAGCCTTTTTTCATAGGTTTTTGTTACTTTATTACTTTTTTAACCTTCGCAGTTGATACAAACTGCGACGTAACTAAAATCATGTTCGATGTCCTGCAATCGCTGCGGAAAAATCACTACGCGCACCTTAGGGCTTGCGCTGAGCCTCCTCGATCGCAAAGGCCGCTCAATGCGGGGTCTCAACACTTCGCTTTCCCGCAGGAGTCTTCGTGTTTTTCCTCCGCTAAAACAATGTTTAAATAGTACTGTATGCCTCACTTACTATAACGATAGTTGATTGGAGCGGGGACCGTTGACTCCTGCGGGAACAGCGCGAGTCTGAAGACCCCGCAGAGCGATTTTCTCGAGGAGGCTGAGGCCGTGCCCGCGGAAAGCAACGGTCCGCAGCGGAAAACAACTCAGCGCTTAAATCGCATTTCATAACTTTTATGTCAAAAAAACAATCTCTATTAATACAGATGTTTACTTTCTATCTGGCTGCTTCCATCCAATAATTTTAATTCAGAGTATTATTTAAGTAATGGAAAACATTGTACAATCTTTATGAACAGGGGGGGAATATTTGAGAGATAGGGGCTCGGTTGTGCTTGTAGAAAATAAAAGGATCGCGCTGATTAAAAGAATTAGAAACGGCTCTATTTACTATGTTTTCCCAGGTGGGGGCATAGAAGAAGATGAAACACCAGAAGAAGGTGCAAAAAGAGAAGCATTGGAAGAATTGGGAGTAGAAGTCAAGGTAAATGAGTGTGTTGCTACGGTATCATTCAACGGTACACAATATTTTTTTCTCTCCGAAATAATTGCAGGAGCTTTTGGTACTGGAAAAGGGGAAGAATACACGAATTTAGAAACAGACAGAGGTTCATATCTGCCGGTGTGGATAGATATCGACAAATTATCATCAATTAACATAAAACCAACTGAAGTAGCATTAAAAGTTCAATCCTTATTCAGATAGAAAGCTAATAACTAAAT
>NZ_JBMERP010000056.1:0-23363 GCF_049310925.1 Virgibacillus sp. DJP39
AGCGTTTAAATAATACTTTATGAAAAAGTTGAGTTATGGTATACTAAATTTAAGTTAATAGAAGTGGTCGGAGATTAGGAGAAACCATGAAACACTAATGTTTTGCACATTAGTTTGTTTTGTGGTTTTTTTATTTATCTCAGGCGAATAATTGAGAATTGGGTATTAAGAAAGGCTGTTTCCTGAAGGATTTTTGTTAACTAAAATCAATAAAATGCGACGTAGTAAAAATTTCTTTTGCCACCGTTCCGGCAGAATACTTCGCTTTCCACGGGCACGACCTCAGTCTCCTCAGAAGCAAAGAACGCTTCTTCCGGGGTCTTCGGACTCGTGCTGTTCCCGTAGGAGTCTTCGTATTCTGCCTTCACTAAATCACGAGGAGGCTGAAGCGTGCAACACAGAAAGCGAGAGTCTTTCCTAAGTGACGGTTGTTCCTTGGCATGAGGAACCTCCGCGGAATGTGTATTTCCGTAGTTTTCACTATCTCGCAGTTTACATCAACTGCGAAGGTTAAAGAGTAACAATACTTACGAAAAAAATGAATGCTGGTAAGAAAATGCTATAAATAAAATTACATGAATACTAATTTTTCGGGCATCTGTATATTAGGTGAATCAATCAATTAGTACATAGGAGTGTGTGGGATGGTCATATTTTCAAGTCATAAACGTCAACATATCTTTGAAAGCTTAACTGAACAAAAACTTGACCTTTTGGTAATCGGTGGGGGAATCACTGGTGCTGGTATTACCCTTGATGCGGCAACAAGAGGACTTAGAACAGGCACTATTGAAATGAACGATTTTGCAGCAGGAACGTCTAGTCGATCAACGAAACTTGTACACGGTGGGCTTCGTTATCTAAAACAATTCGAGATAAAAATGATAGCTGAAGTTGGAAAAGAGCGCGCTATTGTATATGAAAATGGACCACATGTAACGACACCCGAGTGGATGATGCTGCCCTTTCACAAAGGGGGTAATTTTGGTCCTTTAACAACGAACTTTGGTTTACGTGTATATGATTTTCTTGCTGGAGTCAAAAAAGGTGAAAGACGGGAAATGTTTAGACCAGAGGAAGCACTAAAACAGGAGCCACTTATAAAAAAAGATGGGCTGAAGGGTGCAGGATATTATGTAGAATATAAAACAGACGATGCCCGGCTAACAATAGAAGTATTGAAAAAAGCTGTCCAGCACGGTGCACATGTTATAAATTATTCGAAGGCAATCGACTTTATTTATGACAATGATAAAAAAATCACTGGGGTTATCGTAGAGGATCAGTTAACCGGCAGAAAACTGACTATTAACGCCAAAAAGGTTATCAATGCCGGCGGTCCTTGGGTAGATGAGTTACGAGAGGTTGATGGATCGAAAAAGGGTAAGACACTTCATATTACAAAAGGCTCCCATCTTGTGTTTTCCCAAAAGCAATTCCCGTTACAGCAGGCCATTTATTTCGATGCACCAGATGGAAGAATGATATTTGCTATTCCAAGAAACGAAAAGACATATGTTGGAACGACTGATACCACATATGAAGGAGACATTGGTCACCCTACTTTGACGAAAGAAGATCGTACCTACTTACTTCATGCGATAAACTATATGTTTCCTTCACTTGAAATGACTGCTAGTGATGTGGAATCAAGCTGGGCAGGTTTGCGACCATTAATATCTGAAGAAGGAAAAAAACCAGGAGAAATTTCCAGAAAAGATGAGATATTCATTTCTGATTCCGGTTTAATTTCCATGGCTGGAGGCAAACTTACAGGGTATCGAAAAATGGCTGAACAGGCCGTGAATACGGTAGTTGGTCAGTTAAAAAATGAAGAAAATATAATGTATACTGAGTCCGAAACAAAAACATTACCCATTTCAGGTGGTGAAGTTGGGGGTTCGAAAGGCTTTGCTGCATTCAAAAAACGTAAGGTTGCTGAAGCAGTGGGCATAGGTGTGAATGAATCAACTGCTGATTTACTTGTTCAGAGGTATGGATCGAACATCGATGTACTATTTTCAATTTACAAGAATAAACAACAAGAAGCAACAGATGCCAACATGGAACAAACTGTTTTCGCCGAACTAGTATATTGCCTGGAATATGAGTTAGTGTCTAAGCCAACTGATTTCTTTATTCGAAGAACGGGAGCTTTGTATTTTGATATTGATTGGGTTAGAGCCCATAAAGATGGTGTAATCAATTACATGTCATCTGTTTTTAATTGGACATATGAGCACAAACAATCGTGCGTAGATGAGTTAGAGCAATTATTACATGAAGCAGTTACACCTGATTTATAAATTTAAGGGTTGTATCTAGTAGGTTGTTTTCTTAAAGATTGCTGTTTTTGACATAAAATGTATGACGTAGTGAAACTTACTAGACGCAGCAGTTCCGGCAGAATATTTCACTTTCACCACATGGAAAGCGGTTGTCTTTCAGATGCAACGGTCGATTTTCTCGGATAACGGTTGATTATTTAGCACCAGGAGCACGGAAAGCGTAGTGATTTTTCCGCAGCGATTGTGAAGGCAGTGAAAATAATTTTTAGGTATGTCGCACTTTGCATCAACTGGGAAGATTAAAAAGCAACAAAGCTAACGAAAATATCCTTCTAGTAATACTAGGAAAGAACCTCTTCCATATTCAACATGCACATACTGATGCAAACCTTGCATCAGTATGTGCATGTTTTAGTTATATCCACTTATGTATTTGTTTCTATATCTATAATTATTGTCGTTTTTATGGTATACTATAACGATATGTTTCGACATTTAGGGGGATAACTATGCCAGAAGTAAAAAGCAAACAATCAAAAGAAAAATATGATAATGTTGTCCCTTTTATTCCCGATGCTGATTTTTATTTTGTTAAAGGTACTGAATCCTTTCAAAAAAGAAAATTTGATGTTGCTGTTAAATGGATGAAAAAAGCAATTGAATATGCACCAAAAAACCCTTTGTACCACTGTCAATTGTCAATTGTTTATACAGAAATTGGTGCATACCATGCAGCAAATCAGTTGTTAACGAAAGTCCTGCAATCAAGTGGCGACAAGTATGCTGATTGCTATTATTTATTAGCAAACAACTATGCACATTTAGGTTTGTTAAATGATGCAAAAAAATACGCGGAATCTTACCTTACTCATGAACCAGATGGTGACTTTTATGAGGAAGCACATAGTTTACTAGAAATGCTCGATTTCGATGATACGGAAGACGACGATAATGAATGGGAACTTGAAGAAGAAGATGAATTACTCATTTATCAAGAAACCATTTTTAACCATATGGAAAGCTTGGAATGGAATAAGGCACTACCTATCCTCGAAGAAATGCTCGTACTTTTCCCGGAACATAAAATGATTAAGCATGACTATACACAAGTGTTGTTTAAAAACGGGTATGAAGAAGACGCAATTACGATGGAATTAGAAATGCTAATGGAAGATCCTAATAATCTTTTATCTCATATGAATTTAGCAACTTTTTATTTTGAACGTGAAAATGTAGAATATAAAGATCATATTCAAGTACTACTTAACGTTTATTCCATCCATGAACAACAAAAGTTAAAAATTGCGACTACACTTGCCCGAACTAACTATTATCAGGATGCATACAACCGATTTAAACTTTTATCAAAAGGTAAATTAAAGGGGCATTCGTCCTATTATCGCTGGTACAGTATTGCTGCTTTTTATATTGGCAACACTGCAAAGGCGGAATCACTTTGGGATGAGGGTTGTGGACGTCACCCTCTTATGAAAAAAGAAACGCGTCCATTTAATTAAGGATGTGAGCAGAACATTAGACGAACCTGCTCACATCTTATAGTATATATATGGTTTAACTATATTGTAATAAAAGGGGCTGTTCGTAATGTCCGAAGATCGTATGTTTGATGTTATCATAGCGGGTGCAGGGCCGGCAGGAATGACAGCAGCGGTTTACGCTTCTCGTGCAAATTTGGATACGTTAATGATTGAAAGAGGAATACCAGGTGGACAAATGGCAAATACAGAGGATGTAGAAAATTATCCTGGGTATGAGCACATTTTGGGACCAGATTTATCGAACAAAATGTTTGAGCATGCTAAAAAATTCGGTGCAGAATATGCATATGGCGATATAAAAGAAGTTATCGATCATGGTGATTATAAGCTTGTTAAAGCTGGTAAGCATGAATACAAAACACGCACGCTTATTATTACCACAGGTGCTCAATATAAGAAACTGGGAATCACAGGAGAAGAAGAATTAGGTGGACGAGGAGTTTCATATTGTGCAGTTTGTGACGGAGCATTTTTTAAAGAAAAAGAACTTGTTGTAATCGGTGGGGGAGACTCTGCTGTAGAGGAAGGTATTTACCTGACACGTTTTGCAAAAAAAGTAACAATTGTTCACCGACGTGATTCTCTTCGTGCACAAAAGATTATTCAACAGCGTGCATTTGACAATGAAAAAATTGAGTTTATCTGGGATACAGTTGTAAACACAATTAACGGTCCTGAAGGGAAAGTCAGTAGTGTAACACTTGAGGATCGCAATACAAAAGAAACAAGTGAATTTGATGCAGACGGTGTTTTCATCTATATAGGAATGGTACCATTAAGTAAGCCATTTCAATCGTTAGGTATAACGGACGATGAGGGTTATATACCTACTAATGAAAATATGGAGACAAATGTACCTGGTGTATTTGCAGCTGGAGATATCCGAGACAAAGAGCTTCGACAAATTGTGACGGCAACCGGTGACGGAAGTATTGCTGCTCAATCTGCCCAAGGATATATTGAAACTTTATTGGAAGAATTAAAAGCTGTTAAAAATTAGTTTGTTTTTGTTTAAGTGAATATTGTGGAGAATGAAATACAACTAAGGCTTTCACCATTGAAGCCTGGCGATAAAGTATTTTAATAAAGTAATTACTTTTTAACGCTGTTGTAACACATTCGCAACAATTTTGGGGTATACTATATTTAACTAATTGACCCCCTTTTAATAGATAAATTAGTTTTATGCACAGGTGAATCGCACCTGTGCATTTTTTTTGATTATCTTACTCATGGCTTCGTCAAATTTTGTCGAAGTAACTTATTTACTACCTTTACCAAACATATCCTTGTTGGTTTGAATTTATTCATTGTATAATGAAATGTAGAGAAAAGAAGGTAACTTCAAAAACTGGACGATTTAGATAGGAACAAAAAAAGTAAACGTTTGGCGTGTTCCAAGCTGTGACGCACCTAAAGGAATACACTGGCGAATAATATATCGATTATATTTTGAAAGAAGTGTTAATGATGCAACGAGTTACGAACTGCATTTTAATTCATAACAATAGAATATTATTGCTTAAAAAGCCCAGGAGAGGCTGGTACGCGATACCTGGTGGCAAGATGGAGCAAGGCGAGTCCATTAAGGAATCGGTAGTTCGGGAATTTTGGGAAGAGACTTCCTTGCAATTACTAAACCCAGAGGTTACAGGTGTATTCACTTTTACCGTTCACGATCAGATCGATGAGTTTGTTCATGAGTGGATGATGTTTACGTTTGTTTGCCATGATTTTAAAGGTGTGCTGACAGAACACTGTAATGAAGGGATTCTTGAATGGGTTGAAACAGATAAAATAAGTGAACTACCTATGGCCGAAGGGGATAAAAAAATATTTAAGCACGTCCTGTCGAAAAGTGGTATGTTGTATGGTTCTTTTTCATACACAAGAGAATATGACTTGCTTGATGAACGATTAGATCCATATACATCATAAGGGGGAATTCCGATGCCAGAGAAAGAGCAGGAAACTAAATTAATAATTATAACTGGAATGTCTGGTGCTGGGAAGACAGTTGCTGTCCAAAGTTTTGAAGATTTGGGCTATTATTGTGTTGATAACCTTCCGCCTGCATTATTACCGAAGTTTCTTGAATTAATGAGGGATGCAACTAATAATATACAGAAAGTTGCACTCGTTATGGATTTAAGGGGACGAGAGTTTTTTGATTCATTATTTGAAGCGCTTGACATCTTAGGAGAAGAAGAATGGTTACAAGAGCATATTTTATTTTTGGATGCAAAAAATGAAGAGCTTGTAACAAGATATAAAGAAACAAGACGTTCTCATCCATTAGCTGTTGGTGGACTACCACTTGTTGGAATTGAGCAGGAGCGTGTCATCATTGATGAATTACGTGGAAGGGCACAAAGGATAATTGATACAACGAACTTAAAGCCCAGGGAGCTCAGGGAAAAAATACTAAAGGCATACACAGATGATAAACAGGAGATTTTTTCTGTGCACATGGTATCCTTTGGTTTCAAGTATGGTGTACCAATTGACGCTGATTTAGTATTTGATGTTAGATTCTTGCCTAATCCACATTATGTTACACATATGCAGTCTTTAACAGGGTTGAATCCAGAAGTCTCTTCCTATGTGTTTAAATGGTCAGATACTCAGAAGTTCAATGAAAAAGTTCTCGATCTACTGCAGTTTATGCTTCCTCAATATAAAAAAGAGGGGAAGTCCCAGCTGGTAGTAGCAATTGGTTGTACTGGTGGACAGCATCGCTCAGTAGCAATTACCGAACACTTTGCAAAAAAACTATCATCAAATTATATAACACATATCAGCCATCGAGATATAGATAAACGAAAAGGATTGTCCTCATGAGTGAAGAAAACCAACCGAGAATAGTTGTTATTGGTGGTGGAACTGGTATGCCCGTTTTGTTAAGAGGCTTGAAACAACTTCCTGTTCACCTAACAGCTTTAGTGACGGTTTCTGATGATGGCGGCAGTACAGGCAGGCTAAGAAACGGTATGTCTATTCCTGCACCTGGTGACATTCGTAATGTAATTGCAGCATTATCTGACGCGGAACCAATGTTACTGGAGTTATTTCAGCACCGGTTTGAGAACGGTGATGGACTTGTTGGTCACTCTATGGGCAACTTATTACTGGCGGCTATGACTTCGATTACCGGAAATTTTTATACCGGTATTAAAGAAATTTCACGTGTATTTAATGTGAGAGGAAAAGTTTACCCCATTTCAAATGAAAACTTAACCCTGCATGCAGAAATGGAAGACGGGTCAATTGTTATTGGTGAATCAAGTATTCCTTTGGTTAACAAGCGGATTAAGCGCGTGTTTTTAAGTCCAGCAAAAATAAATCCTCTGCCAAATGCAATTCGTGCAATCAAGCGAGCGGACCTAATTGTTATCTCTCCTGGAAGTTTGTATACGAGTATACTCCCTAACATGATTATTCCAAAGATTGATGATGCTATTCGGTCCTCAAAAGGAAAGGTGGTATATGTTTGTAATGTGATGACACAAGCAGGGGAGACCACTTCCTACTCCGCATCCGAACATGTACAGGCCATTATTGACCATGTTGGTGAAGGGTGTTTAGACTCTATTGTAGTTCACAATGAACCGATTCAAAAGTCTATTAGAGATGTATATGCAGAAGAACATGCAGAACCGGTTATTTATGATACAGACCGTCTACTAAAAATGGGTATTCGTATCATTGAAGGCGATATAATTAATTACGATCAAACAACTGTACGACATGATACACATAAAATAGCAAACTTATTGTTATCCATGCTCAATGAGTAGCAGCAATACCCTCATTTAAAAAGGGGAGGTACGAGGGATGTCATTTGCTTCAGAAATTAAAAAAGAATTAACATCCATAGAAATCAATTCTTGTTGTACGTTCTCAGAGCTCTCAGCATTGATTCGAATGAACGGAGTAATCTCTGTTTCAAGGCAGGAATACGTACTGGATGTACAAACAGAAAATGCAGCTATAGCACGTAGAATATATATACTTATAAAATCTCAATATGATTTTCCAGTTGAGCTTTTGGTGAGACGGAAAATGAAGTTGAAAAAGAACAATGTATACATTGTAAGAATGAAAGAGGATGTTAAAAAGCTACTTTTGGATCTTGATATTTTGCAAGAGCCGTATACATTTGTTAGAAGTATTTCACAGAATTATATTAAGAAAACCTGTTGCAAAAAAGCTTATTTACGTGGTGCATTCCTTGCAGGTGGATCAATTAACAATCCGGAAACCTCGTCCTATCATTTAGAAATATCTAATTTTCACCAAGAACATAACGATGCCCTATGTGAATTATTAAACAAATTTAATCTGCACGCAAGAAAACTTGAAAGAAAAAAAGGTTATATTACGTATATAAAAGAAGCAGAAAAAATGACTGAATTCCTAAGCATCATTGGTGCTCATAACGCATTATTTAAATTTGAGGATGTTCGAATCGTTCGCGATATGCGAAATTCTGTAAACCGAATTGTGAACTGCGAAACAGCAAATTTAAACAAAACAATTGGTGCAGCCTTTAGACAAATTGAAAACATAAAATTAATAGACCGTACTGTTGGTCTGGAGGCACTACCTGAGAAATTAAAGGAAATTGCTAAGATTCGTGTAGAACATGAAGATATAACTTTAAAAGAGCTTGGTGAATTGGTAACAAGTGGTAAAATATCAAAGTCTGGTGTAAATCACAGATTAAAAAAAATAGATGAGTTTGCCGATAAAATACGTAATGGGGAAGAAGGTATCAGGAACTAGTTTATAGTAGCGCAAAATAACATTTGCGCACTATTTATGATTGATATTGAATGCGGTTACAAGGGTAACCCAATATAAAGGAGTGGTAAATTTGATTGAGAGGTTAGTGAAAATCGGGCTTAAAACCGGACTTCAGTCGCGACCTGCAGCACATTTCGTACAGGAAGCAAATCAATACAATGCGCACTTATTTCTTGAAAAAGATGGTAAGCGAGTTAATGCCAAGAGTATTATGGGTTTAATGAGTCTCGCAGTTGGTACTGGAGAAACAGTTAAATTTATCGCAGACGGTACAGACGAAGAATTGGCACTAGAAGAATTAGCAGAATTAGTGTCTAAGATTAACTAAAAAACCCCCTGGCATGGAAGGTATTCCATGCCAGGGGGTTTTTAAAACTACTTTTTCTGAAACTATTTATTTTTATCAGTTTTTCTTGATAGGACCTTGTCAATAAGACCGTACTCTACGGCTCTGTCTGCTGTCATAAAGTTATCACGATCTGTATCTTTAGCAATTACATCGACTGACTGTCCACTGCGTTCAGCAAGTATTTCATTAATTTTTTGACGCATTTCAATAATACGCTTCGCATGAATTTCTATATCTGAAGCCTGACCTTGTGTGCCGCCTAGTGGCTGGTGGATCATTACTTCACTGTTTGGAAGCGCATATCTTTTACCTTTTTCACCAGCAACTAATAGAAATGCTCCCATTGAAGCTGCCATTCCTGTACAAATGGTTGATACATCAGCCTTGATGTATTGCATGGTATCGTAAATTGCCATTCCTGCTGTAATAGAACCACCTGGAGAGTTGATATATAATGATATGTCTTTTTCAGGGTCTTCTGCTTCTAGGAATAGTAATTGTGCCATAATAGAGTTTGCAACGTTATCGTCAATTGCGCTGCCTAACATAATTACACGGTCTTTAAGTAAGCGTGAATAGATGTCATATGCACGTTCACCGCGATTTGTCTGTTCAATGACTGTTGGTATTAAATTCATCGATCTTCCTCCTTTTATGTTCAAACATATCCAGTCTGAATGGATAATTTTATCGTAGTTTGACAGGCAAGTTTATCCTATTATTTTAGCAGTTAAGAAAGTATAAATCCTTTCTTACTACATAAGTGCAACTAAGGCTTTTGCCATAAAGGCTTGGCGATAAGCCAAGTTTTCTAAGGTGAGGAATAACTGCCCATACAAGCCCGATTGGTTCAACTAACATTTAGTGGGAAAGAAACCACCAGCTAAATGTTGCTTCACTTTATGATAACTAATAGGTCAAAAAAGGTCAAACGTAAACGCTCAACATTTCAATCTAAAATTCACTTTCCATCATTCCCTATCTGGTTTATATTAAACCACCTGAATGAAATTGATGATAAAAACATGGTTTCTGATACCGTCTAACCGACTATATTAGCTGATATTTGTTTTTAGGGCGCCCCCTTTTACCATACTGCGTAATAATTTCAACTTGACCCTTTGATTCTAAATAATTTAAGTAACGATGTACAGTTTGGTATGCAATTGGTAGTTTTCTTTGAATTTCGTCTATGGTTGAGGGAGAACTTTGGTTATATAAGTAGTTTTTAATGGACAATAATGTATTCTGATTAATCCCCTTTTCAACAAAGACATCAT
Organism: Virgibacillus sp. DJP39; assembly: GCF_049310925.1. Classification (NCBI taxonomy): domain Bacteria; kingdom Bacillati; phylum Bacillota; class Bacilli; order Caryophanales; family Bacillaceae; genus Virgibacillus; species Virgibacillus sp. DJP39. Next base: position 10,283 of record NZ_JBMERP010000056.1, read on the forward strand.
TCTTATCTTCAGTTAATTTACCAATCTTAAGGTTGATACGGATTCTTGAAATTAAATCTGGAGCTTTTATTGGTTTAAGCGCAAAATCGGTAGCACCTGCTTCCAAAAACATATCCGCAACTTCCTGTCGTTCATCTACTGTCAGAATAATAATTGGTACAGTTTTGTTTAGTATGCGAAGTTCTTTTGTTGTTTTAACTCCATCCCAGTTAGGCATATGGTAATCTACTAATACTATGTCTGGTGTAAGTGTTTTAAATAGATCAACCGCAGCTTTTCCAGTAGATGCCTCATACACCCCCCATTCAGCAAATTTACAGATTTCCAGCAATGTAAACCGGATATCTTCATTGTCATCAACTATTAATACGGTTGCGTTCATCACTATCACCTTCTTTATGTACTGGTAGGATGATATTCATCTGAGTATGGGCACCAGGAATACTACTTACCGTAATTCTTCCGTTATGATTTTCCACTATTCGTTTTACAAAAGTTAGACCAATTCCAGATGACTTCTTCGTACTAAACCCATCATCCCAAATGCTTTTCAGATGAGAGGGATGAATCCCAGGGCCATTGTCATGTATCTGAAATAAAACACTATCTCCTAATCTTTTGACATAGATGTTAATAAATCCTGCTTTTCCAGAAAACGAACTAACAGCATTTTCTAAAATATTGGAAATGGCTCGTGCAAAACGGATTTTATTTATGTAAATGTATGGTAAATTATCTTCTAAAAAAATCTCCAGTGCAACTTTCTGTTCGTCTAATTCTAAGTGACTGGTGACATATGAAAGTAGTTCTGCTACCTCAATCGGCTGTTTTATACTTTCATATAATATTTCTGAAATCATGTCTTTCATTTTTTCAATTGAACAGTCCATTCGTGTAAAATAATTTTCAATTGTGCTATCTTCTTTTGTTAATGGAAATTTCATTCTTACTAATGAGGTTAGTCCTTCTATTGTTACAAGAGGGGTTTTTAAGTCATGTACCAATGTGTTAATTTCTTCATAAACAATTTTTTCTCCTAATTCAACACGGGTTTCTGCTAATTCTTCTTCTTGTTCCTGGTACTTCTTTAAGGTATATAGTTGTTTATTAATTAAATAGATTAAAGTTGTAAAAATGAATGCTATTAACAGAAATGCAATGAAGAATATCGTTCCAAGGGTATTAAATAGCTGATTACCGGTAAAGTATGTATCAGCAATTTTCAAGCTTACAGCCATATCATTTGTTCCAATTCCTAGTGTTGAAAGAGCTGGAATTAATTGTAGCCATTCAAAGGCTGTGAGGATTAAAAATAGTATAATAAAATATATACCATAAAAATACTTTTGCTTCGGAATAAAATAATGGACCATTAGGAGTATGCCTATACAAAGCAGGTGACTAAAATAAGAGAGCTGTTCATGATAAATTTGATTATAAATAAAGATTGTTATCATGGTTATGGCTATAAAAGTGTAAGAGAAGCTAGATGATTCCATTGTTTTTGTGACTATAGTGGAAACAAGCATAGATCCATAATAGATAAAAAGAAAAATCAGTACATATTTAGCTACAAAGGAAAATGATGTAATGATAAGACGGCCACTATCCAATAAAGAAATACTCCGGGTGATATTTGTAATAATGTGCGAGGACCAGTCTTGAATAAACACTGGAAGTAATAGCCCGTATCCTAACAAAGTAATTCCTATAGAACCCTTAAGGAAAAGGTTTCCTTGTTTGTTCATGACTAGATCTCCCTTCATCATGTAGTGATGTTAGTTTGATGAAAAGTATAATGATTATCCCAGCAGAGCAGCTGCTTTTTACCGAAAAACGGAATTAAATGGAATTTGTATATCGCCAACGTTATTAACTAGTGTAGTAGGTACGTTATTTTTCCTCAATGCTATTATCACTTCACTCGACAAGCTGAGCTCCTTTAAACCGATAAAATAATGTGCATATGGAATAGATTCATTTATAAACTGTCTCGTATAATCTTCATCACGGTATTTGCCAGAGATATGAACCAAAATAATTGGGAGGTTTGTCCCTTTTGCTTCTTTTAGCAGGTCATTCATGCGAACTTTTTCTTTTTCAAAAGATCGTTGGGTTTGTGCCAAACCATTAGGGCTATATCCTAAAATGATAACCACACTTTGATAATCATATAGATCAGTTGCAAGTGCTCGGGGACGATAATCAATTTCTAAATTTAAGTTTTCTGCCATTTTTTTTATAATCAAACCTTCAGCTGATTGTCCAGTAGAAGTTATCAGTACTTTTTCTTGGCCAATAGGGGCAGGGAGATGGGGATAAGAATTGATGTAATTACTTTTCGTCAACCCACTTGACGCTATTAGAAATATGGATGCTAGAAGAAGGCAAACGAGGGATGGGATGAATTTTTTCGTCATTTTTATAACCTCCTACGTATGATAAAGGTAAAGCTATATAGCTTTACCTTTATCATACTATATTATTTGAATTTATGTTTTATTGTTTTAACCGTGGGTCTAGCGCATCCCGAAGCCCATCCCCAAATAGATTAAATCCCAGTACTACAAAGAAAATAGCTAAACCAGGAAATGCAACTACCCAAGGGGCATTTTGTAAGGCTGCTTGACCATCACTAAGCATTGCTCCCCATTCCGGAGTCGGTGGTTGTGCTCCTAAACCCAGAAAGCTTAAACCAGCTGCATCTAAAATCGCGGTACCAATACCAAGAGTTGCTTGAACGATGATTGGTGCAACGCAGTTTGGTAATACGTGTTGTGTCAATACTCTACTATTTTTTGCTCCAATAGACCTTGCTGCTTCAATGTATTCTGTTTCCTTTACAGATATAACAGCAGAGCGCACAATCCGTGCAAATTGAGGTATTCCCACTATTCCGACCGCAATCATAGCGTTTCTGAGGCTAGGACCAAGAACTGCTACCAATGCTATTGCTAGTAGAATACTAGGAAATGCCAACAAAATGTCCACCAAACGCATAATGATTTGATCTACCCATTTACCAAAATAGCCTGCTATACCACCCAGAGTGACCCCAATTATCATGGATATACCAACGGCAATTAGCCCAATTTGAATGGAAATTCTAGTCCCGTAAACAATTCTACTAAAGATATCGCGACCCAGCGCATCAGTCCCGAACCAATGCTCCATTGAAGGTGACTGGTACTTGTTAAACATATCTAATTCAGTTGTACTATGTGTTGCAATTAAAGGGGCAAATAGAGCAGTAATAAGTAGAATAAGAATGATTAACAAACCAATAAAGGATGTCTTACTTTTCACTATTCTCATCATGGAATCTACCCATAATCGGCTAGAAAAAGGTTGCTTATGTTCCTTAATCTTTGCAGAATTGGGATTTGGACTTGGTTGAAGTGCCATTACACATACATCCTTTCTATAACTACTGGTTGACCTACCATTTCTCAGCTATTTAAATTTATTCGAGGGTCAAAGTACTTGTACAGAACATCTGTAATTAAGTTAACCAGTACGAAGATAATCGCTATGATCAAAATGGTGCTTTGTACAATTGGATAATCGCGTCCTAATACTGCAAGATATACATAGCGGCCAACCCCGGGCCAAGAAAAGATTGTTTCAGTTAATACAGCCCCGCCTAGTAAAAGTCCAAACTGTAATCCAATAACAGTTAGAACAGGCAGGAAAGCATTTTTAAGAGCATGCTGGAAGATGACTAGATGCTTTTTTAAACCTTTGGCGTAAGCTGTACGTATATAATCCTGCTTCATAACCTCTAACATACTTGAACGTGTCATCCGTGCAATAATTGCCATTGGTATAGTGCCTAGTGCAATACCTGGCATTAATAAGTGGAAGAAAGCATCTTTGAAGGCAATCCAATTTCCTGTCAAAATACTATCTAATAAATAAAAGTTTGTTATCGTTTCCAGTTCTAAACCAGTAGATAATCTTCCTGATGGTGGTAAGATGTTGAGTTGAACTGAAAAGAACCAGATCATCATTAACCCTAACCAAAATATAGGGAGAGAAACTCCGAACAAGGCCCCAGTCATACTAATATTGTCGAACCATGAATATTGTTTTACAGCGGCAATAGTACCTGCCAATACACCTACTGTTATGGCTAAGATCATTGCGAAGATGGTCAATTCAACTGTAGCTGGAAGTTTAACCATGATTTCTAAAACAATATCCTCCTTTGATTGAATAGATTCACCAAGATCCCCTTGGACAATTTTCCCCAGGAAGTTACCATATTGGATGATTAATGGATCATTCAAACCAAGTTCCTCGCGAAGCAACTCTAGTTGTGCTTCAGTGGCTTTTTCACCAAGCATACTCCTTGCAGGGTCACCTGGGATAAGGTGTAGTAAAGAGAACGTCAGGATTGTCACCCCAAGTAGAACAGGTATAAGCATGAGAAATCTTCGTATTATGTACTTCAGCATGATTGAATTCCTCCATCATATTGCTCATTAATATTAATCTAGAGCATTTACTAGGAACAGGATAATACAGACTGTTCCTAGTAGCTCAGAGAATGAGTATGGCTATCTATCGTTATTCTTTAATATCTAATAGATTGAAAGGTTCACTACCAGTTGGGTGTGGTATATAATCTACAACACTCTTCTTAGCTGCAATTGGTGGTGTAGTGTGAGCAATAGGGAACCACGGTGCATCCTCATGAATAAGGACTTGCGCCTCCATATATAACTCAGCACGTTTTGATTGATCCATTTCAGTTTGTGCTTCTTTTAATAAATCGTGCACTTCATCACTCTTGTAGAATGCAATGTTACCAGCGGATCCAACTTTTGCATTATCCTTATCTAGTAATACATACATGAAGTTATCTGGGTCACCGTTATCACCGGTCCATCCTAGGAACGCCATGTCGTGTTTACCATTTTCAGTTGCCGTTAGGTGTGTATCCCAATCACTTTCAATAATTTCAACATTAATGTTTACATCTTTTAACATTTGCTGAATTGCTTGAGCTGTGAGTTTAGGCTGTGGCATATATGGTCTTGGATTTGCAAATGTATAAAGGGTAGTGTCAAATCCATCAGCATATCCTGCCTCTGCTAATAACGATTTAGCTTTTTCGATATCATGACCGTAATCCTCAACATCATCATTGTATCCCCACAAAGAAGGTGGTATTGGGTTTTTAGCTGCCTTACCTATTCCTTCATATAAAGTTAGTAGTTTTTCTTTGTCAATTGCCAAGTTAATTGCCTGACGGACTTTTTTCTCAGCCATAGGTCCTTCTTTACTGGTATTCATAGCCATGTAACTAACATTCATGGATGGTCTACGAATAATTTGTAAACTTTCATCACCTTCAGCAGTTTGAATGTCCTGCGGGTTAAGTCCTGTCATCATATCAATGGAACCTGATTGAAGCTCTAAAAAACGTGCTCCATTATCTGGTATGGTACGGATGACAACAGTATCTACATTTGCTGCTTCACCAAAGTAATCTTCATTCTTAGTTAAAGTAATTTGATCATCGGGTACCCATTCCTCAAATACAAATGGTCCAGTTCCCACAGGGTTTTTAAAATAGTTTTCTCCTTGTTTTTCAATTGCATCAGGACTAGCAATTGCAAATGGAGGCATTGCTAAGGTTTGAAGGAATGGAGCATTTGGTTCAGATAGTGTGAATTTAACTTCATAGTCTCCAGTTGCTTCCACGCTCTCAATAATTCCGCCTAAGTCATCTTCTGAAGCACCAAACATATAACCGTAGTAAATGAATTCACCGGACGTTGTCCAACGCTCAAAGTTGAAAACTACATCCTCTGCGGTAAAGTCGGTACCATCATGAAACTTGACACCTTCGCGAAGTGTGAAAGTCCATGTCATACCATCCTCACTTGGTTTCCACTCAGTTGCCAAGGCAGGGCGTACTTCGGTATTTTCTTCTTTGTAGCGAACCAATCCATCATAAATTTGATTCGTTACATAAATTGACTCTCCATCTGTTACTTTAGATGGATCAAGCTGAATGGAATCAGCACCACGAGCAAATATTAGTGTCTTTTCATCATTTTCTTTTGCATTGCTTTCCTTGTTTGTATCCTTAGTTGCATCTTCCGTACATGCACTAAGAACAAGTATTACCAGTAGTAAGAAACTAAACAGTGATAAATAAGTACGTTTTTTCAAATTAAATCCCCCTTAATAAATTCGTTCGTTGTGACTGGCTGAAAATCATGCTAGACTTTTTCAACCACCTCCTTAACAAAGTGACAAGCAGATTGCTGTCCACTTTCTGAAACCCGTTTCATCTCAGGAACCTCGATACGACAAATCTCTTCTGCATAAGGGCATCGAGTATGAAATTTGCACCCTGTTGGTGGGTTAGCAGGAGAAGGAAGGTCACCAGATAAAATAATCCGTTGTTTCTCGTTTTCAGGTCTGGTCTCCGGTATTGCTGATAATAGTGCTTGTGTATAAGGATGTGTTGGATTAGCATAAATATCTTCAGCTTCACCAATCTCCACAAGATTACCAAGATACATAACCGCAACCCGGTCACTTATATGATTCACAACACTTAAATCGTGTGCAATAAACAGATAGGTTAAATCAAATTCATCCTGCAGATCCTCCATTAAATTAATTACTTGTGCCTGAATTGATACATCAAGAGCTGACACCGGTTCATCGCAAATTACAAGTTCAGGTTCAAGTGCTAAGGACCTTGCAATACCGATACGCTGACGCTGACCACCACTAAACTCATGAGGATACCTCTGCTTGTGATAGGAGCTTAATCCAACAACATCTAGTAATCTATCTAATTTTTTGGTTCGTTCACGTTTATTGAAACCAAATATCTTTAGTGGTTCTGTGATTGTTTGTTCAATAGTTTTTCTGGGGTTTAGGGACGCATACGGGTCCTGAAAAATTATTTGCATTTCCCGGCGGAGCTTTCGCAAACGTTCTCCTTTAAAGTAAGTGATATTTTCCCCTTTGAAAAATATTTCACCATCAGTAGGTTCGACTAGCTTTAATAAAATGCGACCTGCGGTTGATTTCCCGCAACCACTCTCGCCTACTAAGCCTAAGGTTTCACCAGCTTTTATTGCAAAAGAAATACCATCAACTGCTTTTAGCACAGGTTTTTCACGGGAAAAGATTGAGTCGGTTTTCAACGGGAAATGTTTTTTTAGGTTCTTTACTTCTAACAGGTTTGTCATTCTGACACCGCCTTCTCTTTTTCTTCATATAGTAAGCAGCGAACATAATGATCAGAATCAATCTCTGTATAACCTGGATCGAGTGTTAAACAGCTTTTCATGACATGTTTACAGCGTGGTGCAAAGCTACAACCTTGAGGTAAATCTGCAAGGTTAGGGGGAGAGCCAACAATTGCCTCTAGTTTCTGTTTCCTTGTCGATATTTTCGGTATAGAGTTCATCAAACCTGTCGTATATGGATGCTTTCCATTGTCAAACAGTTTTTGAGTAGTGGTAAATTCAACAGGTTTTCCAGCGTACATTACCATTACGCGATCGCAAACTTCAGCAACAACACTTAAATCATGTGTAATCATAATGATTGCCATGTTTAATTCCTTTTGCATTTTCTTAAATAGCTCTAAGATTTGTGCTTGGATTGTTACATCTAATGCTGTTGTAGGTTCGTCCGCTATAAGTAGAGATGGGTTGCATGACAACGCTATGGCAATCATAAGCCGTTGACGCATACCACCACTAAATTCGTGTGGATAACTTTTTAGACGGTTTACAGGGTCAGGGATTCCTACCAAATCCAGCAAATCAATGGCTCGGGACTTCGCCTGCTTTCTCGAGATGTTTTCATGTGCAAGTAGTGTCTCTACTATTTGTTTTTCCACTGTAAAAACAGGATTAAGGGAGGTCATAGGATCCTGAAATACCATGGCTATTTCTTTTCCACGAATTTTTCTCATCTGCTTATCTGACTTATGTAAAAGATTTTCTCCTTTAAAATTAATTTCTCCTTTGACAATTTCACCAGGGGGAGATGGGACTAAACCAAGGATTGACATTGCAGTAATACTTTTACCAGAACCCGATTCACCGACAATTCCCAACGTTTCTCCAGGATTCACGTCAAAGCTAACACCATCGACCGCCTTTACTATGCCTGTTTTAGTGAAAAAATGTGTATGTAACTGATCAACTTGTAAAATAGGAGTATCAGCGTTCATATGTATCCTCCTTTTTAAAATAGGTACGAGTTTAAATCTTTGTAATTCATTAAATTATACATGTTCCTATCTCATTATTTTAATTTTTCTCATTTTTCTCAAAAATAAATAAAAGCAGCTTTCCATGAAAAAACACTTGTTTGTTTCTAATGATGACGTTATAATACTCTATGTGTGAATTTTAGATTTTAGTATGCGCCCATAGCTCAGGGGATAGAGCATTGGTTTCCGGTACCAAGGGTCGGGGGTTCAAATCCCTCTGGGCGCACTTATAAATAAAAAATAGCAAGTGCAACGTTTAGATGACGTCGCACTTGCTATTTTTTAATTTTAAAACACAATACTGTACCAGGTTTACTATATCTGTGCTGATCCAAATTACGGAAAGACTTGGTCTTTAAAAGAAGCTAAGTTCATTTGAAATATTTTCTGTAAAATTTTAAATGTAAAATATGCAGCCAAAATAAAAGTGGATATACCAAGGTAGAGTACCAGAATGTCCATTCGTTGTGATAAAAGTAACCTGATTTTATGGATAACCACTCATATAACAGACAAAAAATAGTTGCTATAAAAATGTAGGAACTTTTTATAAAAAATGATCTTTCGTACGGAAAATAGTTCACATACAAAGCTCCAGCTGTTGAAAAGATAAACAATATAGGTAAAAAACCTGCAAATTGTACACCGGGTTCAAAGTAACCATAAAAATTGTACTTTAGGTCGAATGTTATATCTGTTACAAATCCTAATAAAATTGAAAACAGAGATACGGCATATAATTCGTTCAAAGGTAATCTTTTTTTTGCAACTTTCACTGCCAGAGTGAAGGCGAATATTGAGATAATTAAAAAAGCCATTTTACGTTCCTTTCATTATATGTATTACACCTTAATACTTTCAATTCTTACCAATTTACTTGGATAAATACAATACAAGGAAAGTTAAATCTATAATTTTGGATTTGCCTCTCCTTTTTAATCTTGCCGCTTGTCGTTTTGTACATTTTTATTGATCGCAAGAAAATATTCCAATTATGTTTTTACGGATATACGTATCATATTTCGGTTGCTTATCTTGATACGGCTATGATCCAATTTGGACTGTGGGAATACCATTACTCTCTTTTGCCCTTTTTCTCCACCGGCCTCTCCATTGACGCATCGTTTCTACCAGTAGTTTATATTTTTGTGTACCAACTATCTATTAACAGGAAAATTAATTTCTTTCTTCTTTCTCTGGGTGTAAGCTTATTTTTAGGGCTTAGCTATGCTGGTATCTTACAAATGTTTGATATGTTTGTACTACATAAGTGGATGAATAATTTTTATGTATTTGTAATAGATTTTGGACTATCAATAATTACCCTATTACTAACCAGGTTTTCTAAAAAACGCTCCAAAGTGAAAACAAGGAATCCAATATATATGGAATTCCTTGTTTTTATTCATCTTCCATAATTTAACTTAAACGTTTATATGGAGTTGTATATAGGATTTTCTTTTTATATAAATAGGCAATGGTGTTTAACATTGAGACGGGAATCTTTTTAGGAAAATAGGTTTTGTTATACCATGTGAAAAAAACCTTTTTTAAATCAGTCCACTGCTGACAATCTTTAACCTGTCTAAACCTAGCTACATCAATTAGTTTCACTTTTCCTCCAGGGGTAAGTATGATGTTTCGAAGGTGTATGTCAGAAGGGTTTAACCCAGCTTCTCTCGCTAAAAATAGAGCATAATCTGTTTCTTTTATGGTTTTCTGCGTAAGTTTAATTCCTTTTGACAAACACTCAAATAAGGTATCGCCTTCAATATAGTCTATCAACAGGAAATTCTCACCTGCTTCGTATAATGTAGGATAATACGGATTACCTTCTAGTATTTTGTATACTGCAGCTTCTTCCTTAGCTATATCCGTGCAGTTTGGGAAGAAGACTTTAAGCGCTTTATCGGTAAATTGTATTTTAAAGACAACCGCACTTCTGCCGGCGCCAATTAATTCCAATGTCGAATTTTTATCTGAGACTGAAATATCGTTTTTATTTATTTTGAATCTCACACTATTAGCAAGTTCGACTGTCGAGTTCAAGTCCAACACCCCTTTCATTCATAATATAGGGTGAAAAGTATTATCGCTACTAAATTGTATTAATTGTATTATTATATAGTTTGTTTTATGTAAAGAGAACGTGATATTTTATAGGAACAAAAGTTTTTTTGCAGTAAAAAGGAATAGGTTTTATTTTAAAGCACACACTAGAAGGGGAGAAAAACATGTTACGTATAATCTTCTACTCAAAAGAGAGATGTTCACTTTGTGATGAGGCACTAGCTTTACTTGAATTATTAAGAAATGAATTTCCGTCTACACTTGAAATACGTGACATTTATTCTAATGATGAATGGTTGGAGAAATATCATTTTTCAATCCCAGTGATAAACATTGATGGAGTTGAATTGGATTGCGAAGAGATTTCTTATGAAACATTGGAAGCTACTCTAAAAGAAGCAAACGATAAGCGTAAGGCTTGAAATTTTGAATTAGTATGATACTATTATAGTAAGCAAATAAGGAATTTGCGTATTTTTTTGCAAGTGACAGGACAAAAAACGTCCGGCCGGGACTTATTTGTCCAATTAAGGAGTAACATTATGCAATCATTGATTGATTTGCAAAAAAAAATATTTCCAGACCTTTTAGAGGTAATGAAGCACCGTTATGCAATCCTGCAAACGATTAACCTGTTCCAGCCAATTGGACGTCGAAGTTTATCTGAACGTGCAAAACTGACTGAACGAACAGTTCGCGGAGAGGTTGAGTTTTTACAAAAACATCAAATGATTGATGTATCTGGAAAAGGAATGCACATTACTGAAGAGGGGAAAGGTATACTCGATCAGTTAGCCTTGTTCATGAGAGATATTACAGGACTAAGTGTTTTAGAAACCCAGTTACAGGATAAGTTAACTATAGAGAAGGTTACAGTTGTCCGTGGAAATAGTGACAAAGATGACTGGGTAAAACAAGAAATGGGAAAAGAAGTTATGAAATATTTGCAGTCCCATGTAGCTAACAAACAAACCATTGCCGTTACTGGTGGCTCTACAATGGCAGCAATCGCACATGTAATGTCACCCTTTAAAAATGCTGGTAATTGTTTATTTGTTCCTGCAAGAGGTGGTGTTGGTGAAAAGGTCGAAAGTCAGGCAAATACAATTGTCGCTGAAATGGCCAAACGTGCTGACGGTGATTACCGGATGCTGTACGTACCAGACCCACTTAGCGAACAATCCTATCAAACCATGTTAAAAGAGCCATCTATCCAAGAGATCACTGAGCTAATCCGCTCAGCAGATATAATTTTGCACGGTATAGGTGACGCCCTAACAATGGCTAATCGAAGAAAATCAAATGATGACCTGATCAATCAGCTGGAAACGAATCGAGCTGTCAGCGAGGCATTTGGCTATTATTTTAATAGGCAGGGTGATGTGGTTCATAAAGTTAGAACAATTGGGATCCAGTTAGAGGATTTAAAGGCAGTTAATAAAGTAGTTGCGATTGCTGGTGGTGATTCAAAAGCACAAGCAATAACATCCTATTTTAATCAAGGGAAAGCGGATTTACTCATAACAGATGAAGCAGCTGCAGAAGCAATCATCAATGGTTAAATTCTTAACATAAATGATTTAGGTAACTATACATTAGGAGGAAATAAAATGACAGTAAAAGTAGGTATTAACGGATTTGGACGTATTGGACGTAATGTATTCCGCCAGGCACTAAAAAATAACGATGTTGAAGTTGTAGCAGTTAACGACTTAACAGATGCTGACATGTTAGCACATCTATTAAAATACGATTCTGTTCACGGTCAACTTGAGCAGGAAGTAACAGTTAACGGCACGAATATTGTTGTTGGCGGTAAAGAAATTAAGGTACTAACCGAGCGTGATCCAGCTAATCTTGGTTGGGGAGATCTTGGTGTTGAAATCGTAATTGAGTCTACTGGTCGCTTTACTAACCGTGAAGATGCTAAGAAGCACATTGATGCTGGTGCTAAAAAAGTAATTATCTCAGCTCCTGCAAAAGAAGAGGACCTTACAATGGTAATGGGTGTGAACGAAACAGATTATGATTCCAACAAACACCATATTGTTTCGAATGCTTCATGTACAACAAACTGTATCGCGCCACTGGCGAAAGTTTTACACGATAGCTTCGGACTTAAACGCGGACTTATGACTACTGTTCATTCTTATACAAATGACCAGCAAATTCTTGATTTACCACATAAAGATTATCGTCGTGCACGTGCAGCAGCACAAAACATTATTCCAACTACAACTGGAGCTGCAAAAGTGGTAGGTAAAGTATTACCTGAACTTGAAGGTAAGCTGAATGGAATGGCAGTACGCGTTCCAACACCTGATGGTTCATTAGTGGATTTAGTTGCTGAACTTGATAAAAATGTAACAGCAGAAGACGTAAACAAAGCATTTAAAGAAGCTGCAGAAGGAAACCTAAAAGGTGTTCTTGGTTACACTGAAGAACCGATTGTATCGTCTGATATTATTGGTAACACGTATTCATCTTATTTTGATGGTTTATCTACTATGGTTCTTGAAGATAATATGGTAAAAGTAGTATCTTGGTATGATAATGAAATGGCATACTCAGCGCGTTGTGTTGATTTGGCTGTTTACATCAAAAATCAAGGACTATAAGAAAGGCAAAAGCGCCGTGTTAACAAATTTATTAGTTGCTGGGCGCTGGAGCTAGACAGAAAGTTCATATATACTAAGAGGAGGGACTTTTTTCCTTCTCTTTTTCTTTAGCAGGTAAGAAAGTATAAGATCTTTC
>NZ_JBMERP010000057.1:0-23353 GCF_049310925.1 Virgibacillus sp. DJP39
CTAAAAGAATGAATAATACTAATATGATTTGATAAATGTTTAATCTACAATAGACTAAAAAAACCATAAATACCGACAGACTAAAAGATATCTGTCAGTATTTATGGTTTTTTTGTTAATATATTAATTAAACTGGTTTGCTATCATTGTATTAATCATTTTGCACCGGATTTAACGGTCGTTCAGCTGGACCTTCCAAAACATGACCAGTGTAGGAATACCGAGATCCATGACACGGACAATCCCATGTTCTATCTCCCGAATTCCATTCTACCTCACAGCCTAAATGCGTGCATGTCGTATCGACCATATGAAGCTTGCTATCCTTATCGCGGTAAACCCCCGTACGCATTCCTTTAATTCTTGTAATTGTTGCTTCATCAGTAGGAAGCTCGTCAACTAAATTCTTTGTATATTCGAGTTTACCTTTAATTAAGTGTTTAGCCACATCAGAGTTAATACTAACGAATTTTCTAATGGCTGGATCAGCCTGAAACCTTGAGGGCGAATAAAACTTCTCAAAATCACTTTCACCGGTTAAAACAAGATCACTTAGCATTTTTGCTGCCAAAGTTCCATTTGTCATTCCCCATTTTCGAAACCCTGTTGCCACAAACACGGATTTTTGTTCTTCAGTTATAGCGCCAATGTATGGCACCTTATCCAACGTGGTGAGATCTTGAGCAGACCACCGGTTAACATAATCTGATATACCAAATTGCTTATTCGCAAAATCCTCTAATGCCTTATAATGTTCCATTGTCGGTTTACCCTGTCCGGTCTTGTGATTTTCCCCACCGATTAGCCAGAGGTCCTCGCCGTCTATACTCGTTGATCGGATAGACCTTGTTGGGGATTCCGCGTTGATATACATTCCGCCTGGATACTTCTTATCTGTTTTTATACCTATTATATAGGATCGGTCTGGATACATTCGTGTAGGATAGAAACCCTGACCATCGTAAAAAGGGTAATGTGATGCTTGAATAACGTATCGACAATTAACACGGTGCCCATCCCGAGTAACTATTGATGGATGCTTATTATACTCGACGTCTACTGCAGTTGTTTGTTCAAAAATCTTCGCTCCATTTTTAATGCTGTCTTCTAATAATGTTTTTAAATATTTTAAAGGATGATATTGCGCCTGATCTTTCATAATCAATGCAGACTTCATTGGAACTTCAAGAGGCATATTTTTTACTAGGTCACTTGGAATTTTTAACCTATCATATGCTTCCTTCTCGTTTTCTAAAGTAGACAAATAAGAATCTGAATTCGTATATATGTAAGCATGTTCCTTACTAAAGTCACAAGGTATATCGTGTAATTCGACAGTTTCCTTGATAAACTCGACTGCTTCTGTCGCCCCTTTATAATACATGGAAGCCCCTTCTAAACCGAAATGCTCTATTAATTCATTATATATGACGCCATGCTGAGCTGTTACTTTCGCGGTGGTATGTCCCGTGGTACCATTTAGTATGTCACCGGCATCTAGTAGAACAACTTTAACATTTTGCTTAGCTAACAAATAGGCAGCAGTAATACCTACTATTCCCCCGCCGACTATACCAACATCTGCTTTTAAAGATTCTTCTAATTTTGGATAGGTTGAAAACTTTACTGAGTCTCGCCAAAATGGTTCTGGAAACTGAGGCATGTTCAGATTTTCTGTCATGGAATTTGCTCCTTTGTTTTGCGCAAGTTATTCTAGGTTTTGCACAACACACCTCTATTATTCATTGTTTAGTAAGGAACAATTACTTTTTTACATCATTATAACTAGGTATACCAGCACAACCTATTGCATGTTTTACAGCATTCATGACCGCATGTTGAACAACTCGAGTAGCTAACATACTTAATACGTTTAATTCAGTTTCTACTTCATTGGTTGTAAGCGTAAAAAGAGTATCACCATCAACCATTGTATGAGATGGTTGAATGGTTTTGGCGTATCCATCATGTGCTATTGTCGCTATCTTGTTAGCTTGTGCTTTAGTTAATTTCGCGTTTGTTACAATAGAACCTATTGTAGTATTATTAGAGAATCGATTAGTTGAATTATCTTCTAGTTGTTTAAGCATTTGCTCCTCACTATTAAAAAAAACACCATTAGATTTATCATAAACTCCCGCGAGTATTTCGTTAGTAGCAGAATCAATTATGTCACCAAATGCATTGACGGCAACCACTGCTCCTATTTGTAACTCACCAATCTCAACTGCATAGCTACCTATTCCCCCACGCATAACATGTTCATTACCTAAACATTTGCCAACAGTTGCTCCAACTCCTACCCCAATACTTCCTTGTTCAAAATGTTCTTCTGAGAACGCCTGGATGCACGCATCATACCCCATCTCACTATTGGGCCGAATTGTTGGATCACCAGGATATAAATCAAATAGAATTGCTCCAGATACAATTGGTACATTTGCTACTTGAACATCAAAGCCAATGTTATGTTCTTCCAAAAAACGCATAACACCTGTTCCGACATCAAGCCCGAATGCGCTACCGCCTGATAAAAATACACCATGTACCTCTTC
This sequence comes from Virgibacillus sp. DJP39, assembly GCF_049310925.1. Classification (NCBI taxonomy): domain Bacteria; kingdom Bacillati; phylum Bacillota; class Bacilli; order Caryophanales; family Bacillaceae; genus Virgibacillus; species Virgibacillus sp. DJP39. The sequence goes on from NZ_JBMERP010000057.1 coordinate 2,556, forward strand.
TATAAGGTTTTCTGAATGTAGAGCATCGGTTTCACGGGTTCCAGGTGCCCCTCCCCGAACTTCAACGCCACCCACTGCACCATTTTTGCAGATAATTACACTGCAACCAGTAAGCGCATCCTCATTTTGTGCATGACCAAAACAAAATCCTTTTACTTCCTGAATCTTTATTTCTTTCATATTAATCAACCTTTCTGTGTTTTAATTGATAAACGACAGGTTACATTACTTGTATAAGAGTAAACTGGGGAGTGATAAAATGAAAAAGAACATTACTGTGAGTGGAATTGTGCAGGGTGTGGGATTTCGCTATGCGACACAACAAATTGCTGATGATATCGGGATTACTGGATGGGTTAAAAATAATAAGGACGGTACAGTACAAATACATGCACAGGGAGAAAATAAGCAATTAAATATTTTTCAAGAAAAAATTAGAAATAATCCTACACGGTCTAGTCGTGTTGACCATATCAACATTAATATACTGGAAACAGAAGTGATCTATCCAGATTTTTCCATAAAATAATACAATCCATTAAAGATTATAAAAAGATGGCTGCTATCAACAAAATAGCAGCCATCTTTTTACCTGTTTTCGAAAAATTTACGATTCATTTCAATGTATTCATTTTCTTGTTCAGGAGTTTCGTCCTCCATAAATATAGCCTCTACAGGACAAACTGCTTCACATGCCCCACAATCGATACAGATATCTGGATCAATATAAAACATATCTTTACCTTCTTCTATACAATCAACGGGACAAACTTCCACACATTCGCCCGCTTTTTCGTCTTTACACGGTGATGTAATTACAAAAGCCATCTAACTTCCTCCTCTATGGTAATAATTTCACTCTTATAGGAATAGACATATCAATGCAACTAGCAAGAGAATGCACTAGTTTAGGTAGATATGTTCGTATAATTAGGAAAACTTATTTTTTTCAATCATTTGAATTCCTTTATACCACATATTCCACATTTTACAGAACAACTTGCATTCTTTCAAGCTAAATAATCATTTGTAAGGAGAATTTTCTAATGGAAATAAAAATTCGTCAAAGCGACACCCTCTGGTATTATAGCCAATTATTTGAAATTCCGCTTATACTAATTGAACAATCGAATCGAAGAATAACACCTCAAAACCTTACGATAGGTCAACAAATTAAACTGCCAGGTTTTGTACTAAACGAGCACAAAATCGGGGCTGGTGATACTATTTGGCAACTCTCATCTCAATACAATGTTCCAATGGATGCCTTATTATTAGTGAATCAAACAATAAATCCTTCTAATCTATTAATTGGTTCAACTATTTATATTCCATACCGTGTTCGGGATTTGGTAGTAAATGATATTACAAACTACACTTATGAAAAAATGGTTAGAGATATAAATAAACTAATTTCAATCTATCCATTTATAATTAGCCAAACAATTGGAAATTCAGTAATGGGGAAAAATTTAACAGAATTAAGGCTTGGAGTTGGGTCAAAGCGAGTTCATGTAAATGGATCATTCCATGCGAATGAATGGATTACAACTCCAGTAATCATGAAATTTATGAATGAATATTCACTGGCAATAACGAATAACAGCCCCATTAGAGGTATGAATATGCTGCCTCTTTTTATGGAAACGTTATTCTCAGTTGTTCCAATGGTAAATCCAGATGGAGTAAATTTAGTATTAAATGGCTTGCCAGATGACCCTGTTTTTGCAGAACAAGTATTAGAAATAAATAATCAAAGCCTTGATTTTTCAGGCTGGAAGGCCAATATTAACGGGGTTGATTTAAATAATCAGTACCCTGCTTTATGGGAAATCGAAGCTGAGAGAAAACCATCAAATCCAGCACCCAGGGATTATCCAGGACCATACCCCTTGTCTGAACCAGAATCTATAGCTCTAGCAGATTTAACATATGCACGCAATTTTGCTCGAGTAAACGCTTTCCATACACAGGGCGAAGTGATCTATTGGGGATTCGAGGGATTAGAACCTCCTATTTCGGAAGTAATCGTTAATGAATATGAACGTGTCAGTGGGTATGATGCAGTCCAGTATGTAGATAGTTATGCGGGGTATAAAGATTGGTTTATTCAGGAATACCAGTGGCCAGGTTACACTATTGAACTAGGTAGTGGTACAAATCCACTACCAATCGGTCAGTTTAATGAAATATACGAAGAATCACTAGGTATCCTACTCGCTAATTTATATTTGTAGCATCTAGTACTTTTCCCATAAACAGGATACGGAAGGGTTGTCATCACCAAACTCTACTAGATAAACGTCAGGGTTATTTAAGTTTTTCCATTCATCAAATCCAATTGATTGGTCATATCTTTTTAGCATTAGTGATATAAGATTGCCATGGCTTACAAGGATGACATTATTCATATCAGTGTTAGCTTCTATAGACTCGAAAACTTCATTACTTCTTTTGATAGCATCATTTGCAGATTCACCGCCTGGTAGTTTAAAATCTAGTTCAGTAAAAGACTGTTCCAGAACTTCCAACCAGTCGTCAACTGGCTCGTTGCTCAAAATACGTTCTTGCAACCTATTATCAATTTTAATCTCTAATTTATTTGATTCAGCAAAAGGCTTTATACTTTCGATTGCACGTAAATAAGGACTGGAAATGACACCATCAAACACTATTTCTTGCTTGTCAAAGAATTGTGAAAGCAATATTGCCTGACGCATCCCTATAGTTGTTAATGGCGAATCTTTATGCTGTCCTTCAGCTAGACAATGACGTACCAAAAAAATTCTTTTCAATATTATGCAGCCCCTTGTAGTTTATTTGTAAATCTTATAAACTTAGCCAAATGAAATTATTAAAATAGTAAATAAATTATATCATTAATGGAAAAAATATAATATATCTTTTTTAAAGTTTAGCTATTATATTAAAAATAACAGGAATTTCTTCCTGTTATTTTGTTTCCTTAAAATAATCTTTAAGAAAACCACCTATCCGATTACTGTTATCAATAATAAAATAAAATTCATCTGTTTCATTTTTCACTTCATAAGTTTCTCCTGGTGTTAATTTGTCATTAACAACAAATTTCTTTGCATCTGCGTGAACGCATTTTATTTGTTTGATCGTATCTCTTTCTTCCCAGCTTTTATGAATCATCATATACCTCCTAAATTACCAATAAATACCATAATAACACTATCTATTAAATTCTTTTAGTTAAAAAGATGTAAGTAATTTTCATATCCAGCCTTACTCATTTCTTCTTTTGGAATAAAACGCATTGCTGCGGAATTCATACAATATCTTAATCCACCTTTATCTTTTGGGCCATCGTTAAATACGTGTCCTAAGTGTGAATCAGATGTTTTGCTTCGTACCTCTGTTCGTCTCATACCGTGTGTAGTATCAGTTTTCTCTGCTACCTGATAATTGTCAACTGGCTTGGTAAAGCTTGGCCAACCACAACCAGCATCAAATTGCTCTTTAGACGTAAACAAAACTTCACCGGATATAAGATCTACATATATGCCATCAGCTTTGTTATCCCAATATTCATTTTGAAATGGTTTTTCAGTGCCATTTTCTTGTGTTACATGATATTGAACGGGAGATAATTCTTCTTTTAACTTAGCTTTATCCTTTGTTGGTGTCCAATTTTTTGTGATAAAATCAGCCCTCCCTGAACCTTTTTTATATAACTTATAATGAAATGAATTCTTTTTATAATAATTCTGATGACTTTCTTCTGCTCCATAGAACTTTTGTGCAGGCAGTATCCCTGTAACAATTGGTTTCGAAAATTTTCCGCTTGCTTCTAATCTTTGTTTTGATTCCTCAGCAATTTTGCGTTGGTTTTCATTATGATAAAAAATAGCTGTTTGATAGGACTCTCCCCGATCATTGAACTGTCCACCATTATCTGTAGGATCAATCTGTTGCCAAAAAGTCTCCACAATACGGTCATATGGCATCACGTTTGGATCAAATGTGATTTGAACAGCTTCTACATGTCCAGTAGAATTCGAACATACTTCTTCGTAGGTCGGATTTTCTGTCCTACCTCCTGTATAGCCAGAAATAACCCCTTTAATACCCGGTCGTTCATCATATGGCTCTACCATACACCAAAAACATCCACCTGCAAATGTAGCTATTTCATTACTTGAAGTCATCACTGACCCTCCAATACATTTTAACTTCTCTCTATTTTTTCTCTTTTTCATGAAAAAATCAAGTGTTTGGCTTACTAATCTATATAAATAATTTTGGCTTTGACGTTCCTGCATCATTAACACCTGTTGTCTTTTTAGCGGACTTACTAGTTTGAACAGCCTTATCTGGCTCTCGCAGTTGTTTTGCCATAGTACTAGTATGTGTATCAGCCTCAGAATCATCCGTTTCCCTAAGTGCCTTAAGCATTTTTAACATCGATGGTAAATTTTTAACCATAGGTCCATATTCTTTTATCATAGGACCTGCCGTCTCTGCCATATTCATAACTTGCTGAACTTTAGAAAGGGTTTTCGTTAATCCTCCAGATTCAGGGTTCAAAAAAGTTGCTATGGTTGAGGGTAACGATGTCTTTGGTTTTGGACCTGGATACCTTCCTGGTAATCTGTTTGGACCTACATTGTAGGGGTAGTTCATCGGCCTTTGTGGAACTGGTGGGCGGCGGTTGTTCATGGGGAACATATTTACATACCTCATTTCTATAGGATTTGTCTAGATAGTTTACGTCGTTTTATTAAATTGGTGTAGGCTAATCAAGGAAATTTGTGGTCTACATGAGTACAAAAGAAATTAGATTTTGTAAATTCAACCCAATCCAATCAAGAAAATATAATTAACTATTTCCCGGGAAACCGCAGAATACTACAATTATTGCAATTACGCATAAAAACTTTGGCGAATTTAATCATAAATTATATAATCTTGTTATAGTTCCACTTACCCGGCCGGAATATGGTATGTTACCTGTCCCAAATCACCTTTAAAAAAGTTAATCAAACGTTTGATTAACTTTTTTAAAGCAGTTGTACCGGTGTTTTTTAAATGGATAACTGGCCATAATCATATACTAAAAAAGCTCTGGTAAGTTATATACCAGAGCTTTCTCACTTTTCTTTTGTAACATATATATCCCATAGTTCATCAAACACCTGTAAGGCATTTGGAAAAGGACTGTTCCATTCCAGGTAATTACTGACTTCATCATAATCTGTTGAATGTTTTGGAAAACCAACGTCATAAAATACGCAGTCGGCCAGTTGACTTTGATCAGTAGGCTTCTTCTTCCCCCGATATGTTAACAAAAAGTGATAAAATGACCGCATCTATCTTGCACCTCACTTACTCATTTGTATCTTCATCCATAAATTCCTGGTGTTTCTTTTGCTTTTTCTTATATACAATTTTCGCAAAATAAATACTAATTTCATATAGTACGATCAGTGGTACTGCTACAACTATTTGTAGAACAAAATCCGGTGGAGTTACAATTGTTCCGATAATTATTAATATGAAGTAAGCATACTTTCTGGTTTTTTTCATATATTCAGGCGTAATTATGCCTAAACTTGTTAAAAACATTGCAAGAATGGGTATCTCAAAAAGTACACCAAATGGTATTGTCACCTGGAACAAAAATTTAAAATATTTATCAACTGTAAACAATTCATTAAACATACCGTCATTTAAATTAAGTAAAAACGGCATAATGAAATTAATAAACAAAAAGTATCCGAATGCTAAACCAATTATAAACAATAAAAAAATTGCTGGTATGTAAGATAACGATGCTTTCTTTTCATTATCTGTTAGGCCAGGTCGAATAAATAACCATATTTGTAGACTTAATATAGGGAGTGTTCCAGTAATACCAACCAACCCAGCCATAGTGATATAAATGGAAATAATATCACTAAAACCTGTAATATTTAATGCAAAATCTAAGTCCTTTTGAAAAAAGTTAATTAATTGCTCAACGTAAACAAATCCCAATACAAAAAATGCCACAAAAAAGATAGCCGTAACAATAAGTCTATTTCTTAATTCAGATAAGTGGCCAGTTAAATTCATTTCTTTTTCAACCTGATTCGGTTGTTCTTCCGTCATTATTTCACTCCCCTAGAACCTCAGATACTGTTACTTACAAGTACAAGTACCTAATTAGCACAAAAGAAGATGTAAGGCAATACCCTTACACCTTCAGACATTATTTTTCGATTATGTTTTATCATTATCTTTGTTTTTTGAATCCTCATCACCCATGATATCTTTGGTAGCATTTTTAAATTCTTTTAAGGAACTCCCAAATGATTTACCAATCTCAGGTAATTTAGAAGGACCAAAGACAATCAATGCAATAACCAGGATTATAATTAATCCAGGGACACCAATATTACTTAACATGCTTAATCACTCCGCAAGATATTATTTGCTTTCCTCACCTTTTACGATGGTTTTTGCTTCTTTTATTTCACTAGCTGCATCACCAGTTAAGTCACGTGCAGAATTTTTAAATTCACGTAATGTTTGGCCAGCTGCTTTTCCGATTTCTGGTAACTTCTTAGGACCAAAAACAACTAATGCGATAACTAGAATCAAAATAAGCCCTGGTACTCCAATACTTGATAACATAGAATAACACCTTCTTTATAGAATAATTTCATTATACTACTAACAGATAAATCATTGTTGTTTTTTTAAAAAGTACACAAAATGTTCAAATTAAAAACTGCTTCATTATTACCTTATAGTTTAACATGCCTGTCTATGGATTAACAACCTATAATCGTTTAGCTTCTTCATATTCATCTGGTCTATTCATGTTGAAGAAGTGATTGTCCAGATGTTCCATGGGGATTCCAGAAAATTCATCCACGTATCTTACTTTAAGATGGTCAAACATTAAACTGACTTTTCTTTCTTGCTTGTCTAATTGCTGCTGTAATTTATTGTTGACATTTTTAGTGTATATACCAGAAAGTGGATGGATTTTACCTTTATAAATAGGTACGACCGCATCAAAGCCATTTAACTGATCAAGAAGGTGGAGATATACTTCTTTCTTTACAAATGGAGTATCACAAGCACTAATAATAAAGACATTAGCATCTACATGAGACATAGCAGCTTCCATTCCTGCGAGGGGACCCTGATCGACGTAATTATCTTTAATAACTGGGAAGCCAAGGTATGTGTATGTAGATGGTTGGTTTGAATTGATGATAGTCCTATCACCTATACTACCTAACTCACCTACAATTTTTTCAATAACAGGTTTGTTTCTAATTGGAAGAAGTGCTTTATTCATACCCATTCTGCTTGAATGCCCGCCAGCTAAAATAACAACACAAATATTGATCATTTTATTTTCGATCATATTGCAGAAAATAATAGTCATACGGATTTTTTTCGTTTTTCTCCCCTTTTTCCTTACTTGTTAAATTCCAGTTATCTTCTGAAAATGCTGGGAAGTGTGTATCGCCTTCAAATGACTCTTCAATCCAGGTGATATACATGCGATCAACAAATGGTAGAACCTGTTCAAAAATTGTTGCTCCACCTATCACGAAAAATTCCTTTTCCGGGTTTTGATTATTCCATTCCTTGATCGTATTAATATCACGGATTACTTCAACTTCTTCCGGATATGAATTAGTGTCTTGGCTTGTTAATACAACAGTTTTTCTATTTGGTAAAGGCTTACCTAGAGAATCGTACGTTTTTCTACCCATTATCATAGTATGTCCCGTTGTTTTCTCTTTAAAGAATTTGAGATCCTGCGGAAGATACCAGGGTAAATCATTATTTAAACCTATTGCTCGATTACGGTCCATAGCGACAACAAATGATAGCATAATTTGAAACCTCCTTAAAAATTTATTATACAGCTATCGGGGCTTTAATAGCCGGGTGTGGATTGTAACCCTTTAGTTCAAAGTCGTCCATGTCAAAATCAAAAATACTTGATTTCTCTTTATTTAAAATTAGCTCAGGGAATTCCTTAACATCTCTTTCCAATTGTAAGTTAATTTGGTTAATATGGTTTGTATAGATATGAGCGTCTCCAAAAGTGTGGATGAATTCTCCAACTTCCAAATCGCACTCTTGTGCAATTAAATGTGTCAAAAGAGCGTAGCTTGCTATATTAAACGGTACACCCAGGAAAATATCAGCACTTCGTTGATAAAGTTGACACGACAATTTTCCGTCAGCAACATAGAATTGAAACATAGTATGACATGGTGGCAATGCCATATTGGGTATATCCTCAGGGTTCCATGCTGAAACTATATGTCTTCTAGAGTCTGGTTTATTTCGAATAGAATATATTACTTCTTTTAACTGGTCAATCGTTTCATTTTGGGACGTTTTCCAATCACGCCACTGTTTTCCATAGACAGAACCTAAATCCCCAAACTTTTCAGCAAAACGGTCATCCTGCAAAATATTATCTTTGAAAATTCTCATTTGCTCCTGGTATATTTTTTTAAAATCACTGTCTGTTTGACATCTATTTCCGAAGTCTGTCATATCTGGTCCCGTATATTCAGGACTTTCAATCCAGTTCTTAAACGCCCATTCATTCCATATATTATTATTATGTTTTAACAGATAACGAATATTTGTGTCTCCTTTTATAAACCACATTAATTCACTTGCAACAAGCCGAAAAGGAACTTTTTTCGTAGTTAACAGTGGGAAACCCTTACTTAGATCAAAGCGGATTTGATGTCCAAAAATTGAATAAGTACCTGTATTTGTTCGATCTTCTTTTTTACTTCCACTGTCAAGAACGTGTCTACACATATCTAAATAAGCATGTTCCCCATTTAGCATTTAATCTCTCCACCCTTTTTTATATGATATACATAACATTTTCACGCATTAATTGTAACATAAACGTAATCTCATTAGGTCATATAAAGAATTTTTTTGACATAAATCTGTTAGAAGAATCTTATTTAGAAAGGGGATAGTTTTGTGCTTAACGCTACTGTGGAACATGTAGTTAAACAATCTCTCCTGTACAGCTATGTTTTAAGTCAGCCGTTTGCGGTTTATATGAATTCGTATCCTATGATACAGAGCAAAGCGCTACTAGAAGCAGAAGATTTAAACTATGGCGAACATGGAGAAGCAATCAGAGTATTGCAGGAGAAACTAAATAAATTATCCTACTTTAATGATGAAATTGATGGAGAATTCGATATTTTGACAGAGTATGCCTTGAAAAAATTCCAAAAAGATCAAGGAATTACAGTAACGGGCCAAGTCGATATGCAAACAAGAAATATGATAATAAAGGCAGAAAAGACAAAATATCTAAATAAACTAGTGGACTTATCCGAATCAGTGTCACCTGGGATGATTAGCAAAGACGTTAAAGTAGTACAAACAGCATTGCACTACTTTGGTTACTATCAGGGTGAGATAGATAGTATCTATGGACCGTTGACTGCAAAAGCAATTAAGATTGCGGAAGAAAGACATGATATTGACCTTACACAAGAGGTATCGCAGACACAATTACAAACGCTGCACACCCATGTTGATCACGAGCTTGAAGAGGCAAATAAGAATCAGGTAGAAAAGGAGGTTAAAAAAGCATCTCAACCTAAGGTGGTTGAAGTCAAATCAAAAGAAGAAAAACCTAAGGAAATTAAAGTAGAAAAAACTTCTACTAGCAGTATTATAAATGTTGCGCATTCACTTATTGGCACTCCATATGTTTGGGGAGGCGAATCGAGAGGCGGATTTGATTGCAGTGGATTTCTACAATACGTTTTTGCAACTCAAAATATTACAATCCCACGAACTGTTAGCGACATTTGGAACTTTAGTTCAAGCGTACAATCTCCTTCTGTTGGAGATTTGGTTTTCTATGAGACATATAAACCTGGACCTTCACATGCGGGCATTTATATTGGAAACTCAAAATTTATTCATGCCGGTTCATCAAATGGTGTCACAATAGGTGACATGAATTATTCCTATTGGCAAAGTAGATATTTAGGCGCAAAACGAGTTAGATAGAATTTGAGACGGAAATTAGTCCCTTTGAATAATTCAAAGGGATTAATTTTTGGTAATTTTCACTACTTCTTGTTACTTGGATAAATGTAAAACTCCTGAATAGAATTGTGGTTTTCATCAATTCTTTGTGTTAAGTTCTCAACAGCAACTCTAGATAGAACACTTTCCCAGAAATCCTTCGCAGGTTGATTTGCTTCTATCTGAGTGATCATCCAGTTACCAGGGAAAAGTCTCAAAATCTTTGTTGCAGCTTTTGTTCCAAACCCTTTGCCGCTATACTTAGATAGTATGAAAAACTCCAGAATTGTATTAGGAGAATCCGTTGATTCGCTCTCCACGAGAGAAAATCCTATGTATTCATTATCCAGCATAATAAAAAAAGCATGTAAATTTGGATCTTCCCAATACTTTTCTAAATCAAATGGTTTAAATGCACCGTCTTCTTCTAAACGAATCTCAGGAACGAATTTGCTGAATTCATAAATGTAAAATTGGATTAGATTATGCAAAATGTTCTCATCATGACTTTTGACATTTACTATCTTTATCATGTTACTTCCCCCAGAGGTTAAGGTTGAAATAATTATTTAAAGGTTTTTCTTAGGCTTTTTTTATAAGTTTTGTTGCTTCTAATCTTCGTACTTGATGCAAAAACTTTTCCGACGCCGTTCCGGCAGAATCCTTCGCTTTCCGCGGGCACGGCCTCAGCTTCCTCAGAAGCAAAGAACGCTTCTTCCGGGGTCTTCGGACGCGTGCTGTTCCCACAGAAGTCTACGTATTCTGCCTTCACTAAGATAGAAAAATGCCATGACTCCTATGTTCCATGGGACTCCTTCTCCCTTGAACAGAAAGTTAACTAAGCTGCGGAAAAATACGAGACTCCAGTGGGAAAGGAACAGTCTGAATACCCCGCAGTGAGCGGTTTCAGCTCCGAGGAGACTGAAGCGTTGCCGAAGGAAAGTAAGTGATTTTCCGCAGCGCTGGGTCAGCACCAATTTAGTAAAGGGTGGTAGGAAATCAACCTAACAGAGTTTATAGATTTTATGTCAATAGCAACACTGTTATCGAAACCAGACATTACTTAATTACCAAATTTATACTGTTCCTCTTAGAAAACTTGGCATTCGCCAAGCCTTAATGGCGAGTGACTTAGTTGCACTTATGCAGTAAGAAAGAATTTATACTTTCTTAGCTGCCAAAAAATCATGAAGAATTACTTTGTGACTTTCAACCACATTTTCAGGAATTTGATTAGGATAATAGTATTTAAACTGAATAGACTCGGTTTTATCAATTAACATTTCTCCAGCGTAAGATGCAGTGAAATACGCTGTAGTGACGGTGTAAAATGAATCGCCATTTTCTGCTACTACATAGTTTTGAGGACCTGAATATACGTTTATAAGCGTCAGGTCATTAATTGTCAAACCTGTTTCTTCAAATATCTCTCGCTTCGCAACATCTTCGGTTGATTCGCCTAGCTCCATTAATCCGCCTGGAATCCCCCAAGACTTATGTGGAAACTTGCGTTGTTGCAGCAGAATTCGGCCTTGACTATCAATAATAACAACTACAGAGCCAACTAAAATCAATGGTTTGTGACCCACTATTTTTCGTAAATCTTCTATATAACCCAAAATATTTCCCTTCAACCCTTCCATTCAATAAAGAACTGTTTTAAGTATGCTTCCATAAATGCATGCCGTTCTTTAGCTATTTCTTTTGCAGACTGCGTATTCATTAAGTTTTTCAAAAGCAACAGCTTCTCATAAAAGTGGTCAACTGATGTATCATTAGTTACCTTTTCGTGATAGATCAATTGGTCTCTTGATCCACCGTATGCAAATACCCTTGCTATTCCAATTGCACCTAGTGCGTCTAGTCTATCAGCATCCTGAACAATCTTTCCCTCAAGCGTATTGGGAATCTTCCCCTTACTAAAGGAAACATCATTAATCGCCAGATGAATTTCCTGAATTGTATGCTTCTCAATAGCTAAATCCGACAAAAATACATCCATGTCTACGCGTGCTTTACCAGGGTCTGAAAATAATTTCTTGTCTCCTATGTCATGAAGCCACCCTGCCGCTTCACAAACAAATAGGTCTCCACCCTCTTGCTTAGCTATTTCCTTTGCCATTCTTACAACTCTTACCATATGATAATAATCATGTCCTGTCGCATCTTCTGCAAATTGTTCGCGAACATAATCGTGGATAGCTTGTAATACTGGGTTTGATTTATCCATTAGAACAACCCTATTATTTTTCCTTCATCTGTCACATCCATATTGTATGCAGCGGGGTTTTTAGGTAATCCTGGCATTGTCATCATATCTCCAGTCAGAACAACAATGAACCCAGCACCTATAGAAGCGTGTAGTTCACGAATGGATACGGTGAAGCCTTTTGGTCTACCTAATAATGTTGGATCATCACTTAGTGAATATTGAGTTTTCGCCATACAAATTGGAAGCTTTCCCCAACCCTGTTTTTCAAAAAATACAAGTTGTTTTTTGGCCTTTTGGGACAGCTCAATGTCATCCGCACCATAAACTTTTTGTGCCACCAATCTAATTTTAGATTCTATTGACTCATTAACATCATAGGTATAGTTGAAATTACCTTGGTTGGAATCAGCTTTTATGATAACCTTTTCGGCGAGCTCAATTCCTCCTTCTCCACCCTGTGCCCACACATCTGTTAAAGCAACCTCTATGCCGTTAGTCTCACACCATGTTTTTATAAAATCTATTTCGGCTTCGGTATCTGTTGGGAATTTATTAATCGCCACTATATAAGGGAGTCCGAACTGTTCAATCGTTTCGATATGTTTTTTTAGATTAGACATTCCATTTTTTAATGCCTCAACATTCTCTACAGACAAGTTATTTTTATCAACCCCACCGTGCATTTTTAAAGCACGAACTGTTGCAACAATCACAACTGCAGCTGTGTCAAAGCCGCCTGCTCTAGATTTAATATTAAGGAACTTTTCTACACCCAGATCAGCACCAAAACCTGCTTCTGTTACAACGTAATCACCGAGCTTTGCAGCTGTTTTAGTTGCCATAATACTGTTACATCCGTGGGCAATATTCGCAAATGGTCCTCCGTGAATAATTGCAGGTGTATTCTCGGTAGTTTGAACTAAATTTGGTTTTATAGCATCCTTTAAAAGTAAAGTTAATGCTCCTTCAATTTTTAAGTCTTTTACTGTAATTGGTTCTTCCTTATATGTAAATCCAATAACTATCCGGGAAATCCGTTGCTTTAAGTCGCCTAAACTGGTTGATAAACATAAAATAGCCATTATTTCAGATGCAACGGTGATTGTGAATCCATCTTCACGAGGCACCCCACGGAGCGGCCCTCCTAGACCAACAACTATTTGCCTCAGAGATCGGTCATTCATATCCATAACGCGTTTCCATTCTAACCTTCGTGGATCAATATTCAATTCATTACCACGGTGTATGTGATTATCTATGATGGCAGACAATGCGTTGTTGGCACTCGTTATAGCATGTAGGTCACCAGTGAAATGAAGGTTTATGTCTTCCATAGGCAGTACCTGGGAATACCCACCTCCTGCAGCTCCTCCTTTCATTCCCATTACAGGACCTAAGGATGGTTCACGTAAAGCTATAATTGCCTTTTTATTTAATTTGTTGAGTGCTTGTCCCAAACCAACAGTTACAGTAGATTTACCTTCTCCCGCTGGCGTAGGGTTAATTGATGTCACAAGAATAACTTTTCCATCTGGTTTATCTTGTAATTTTTTAAAAAGTTTTTCCGATAACTTTGCTTTTGTATGCCCATACGGCTCCCAGTCAGCTTCAGTTAATTGAAGGTCTTTTGCAATTTCTCCAATTGGTACAAGTTTTGCTTCTTGTGCAATTTCAATATCAGTTTTCATTACAACATCCCCTTTCACTTATCTTTATTATTAGTGTACCTCAAATTGAAGAAAAGTTATATAATTTTTAACTATAACTAAAGCGCATTCATTTTTGTTGTTTTTCGTCATTAATCTACAAAAACAGTAATAACAACACGGGTTTGTTACTTGACTGAATAATCTAAATAAGATATATTTGATATACACAAAGAAGAAGCGTTGGGTTATGTATTTAGCTCTCTCCGTCTCTCTTTGGTAAATAAGTTTGAAAGTTTATAGGAGGATTATTTACATGGTTAATGGTACAGTGAAATGGTTTAATGCAGAAAAAGGTTATGGTTTCCTTCAAGTTGAGGATGGAGATGACGTTTTCGTACATTTTTCAGCTATTCAAGAAGAAGGCTTTAAATCATTAGAAGAAGGTCAGGAAGTTTCATTTGAGATCATTGAAGGTGAACGAGGACCCCAGGCCGCTAATGTCACAAAAAAATAATAAACGTATAAAAGCCAGTAATCAAATGGGATTACTGGCTTTTTTTAGTTTAGAATACTCCTTATCCAATTAGTTACGGCAATTAAGGTTTCACTTTTCATTGATAAAACTGCATGTTGCAATCAATAGATGGAAACAGTATAATGAATTTTGTTCGTTTTAACCGCGGTTCGCAAATTCCCGCGTTATCAAAACTAAGGAGGAAGTCAACATGTCCAATGAATTAATATGGATTTTATTTGCTATTGTAAACTTTTCGTTATTACTCGTTTTTTACCGCTTATTTGGTAAAATGGGATTGTTTGTGTGGATTGGGATGGCAACAGTAGTAGCAAACATTCAAGTTCTCAAGACTGTTGAACTGTTTGGTTTAACAGCTACACTGGGTAATATAATTTACGGTACTGCTTATTTGGCAACCGACATCCTGAATGAAAAGTACAGTAAGGATGATGCTAAGAAGGCAGTCTGGTTAGGTTTTTCAACCTTAATTGCTATGACTGTTATGATGCAGATTGCTTTAGTGTTTGAACCAGGCCAAAGTGATTTTGCTCAAGGTTCACTAGAGACACTGTTCGGTTTAATCCCACAAATAGCTCTTGGCAGTATGGCTGCTTATATAGTTAGTCAGTATTTTGATGTTTGGATCTATGATAAGGTTAGGAAACTTTTCCCATCAACTAAATATTTATGGTTACGGAATAACTCAAGTACAATGCTAAGCCAATTACTGGATACTATCGTTTTTTGTGGTATAGCATTTTATGGACAATATCCATTTGATATATGGCTTGAAATATTCTTTACCACCTACGTTATAAAATTCATCGTAGCTCTGATTGATACTCCTTTTATGTATGCTGCAAAGTTTATGCACAAAGGTTAGTAATTCAAAGGATAGCAAATCGCTATCCTTTTTTCATTGAACGGATGTCTGATAAAGCTTTCTCCTCTATCGGGAGTCGCCACCGCACGAGCAAGTAGATATGCAGTAAGGGAAAAATTATTGCAGTCAAATATGCCCCAAGCAACAATGGAATAATAAATAGTTCAACACCTACTATTATATAGTTTGGATGTTTTAAAAAACGATATGGACCAGTTGTTCGTAAAGTGGTTCCTGGTAAAATTATTACCTTTGTGTTCCAAAACTTACCCAAGCTAAAAATACACCAAACCCTTATAATCTGGGTGAAAATGAACACGCTGAGTAAAAAGTAGTTGAGTGAATGTCCATGAATAGTTAAAGATTCTATAAAGATGCTAACAAAAAATAACAGATGAACTACTATGAACCATTTGTAATGGTCTGCCCCGCGTTCGATTCCTCCTTGTTGCAGCATCCAAGCTTCATTTCTTTTAGCAATAACTAATTCAATAACACGCTGACAAATAACAATTACTAATATAATCCATACCCAAGTCATTAATTACCCCACTCCAACAATAAAAGCTCTGAACTAAATCCTGGACCTAGTGATGATAAAACGCTCCGTTCGTTTTCCAAAATATCCTCTTTCATCCATTCTTCTAAAACATAAATTACTGTAGCGGATGACATATTACCATGTTCTTTTAACACGTGGTAGGAATGCCTTAATTTGTTTGTTGAAAGGTCTAATACATTTTCCATCGCATCTAACACCTTCTTCCCACCTGGATGTGCAATGTAGGAGTGGACCGCCTCCTTAGAAAGTTGGTTATCAGATAAAAAACTGTATAAATGGTATTTCCATAATGAATTTACGAGACTAGGTATGTTTTTGGAAAAAATAACCCCTAAACCATTATTTGTTACGTCCCATCCCATCACAGATAAGGTGTCTTTTTCAATGTGTGAACTACTTTTAACTATTTTTGGAATAGTTTTTTTGTTGTTGTACCGAAGAGGTGAATGTTCCCCTATTAGCAGTGCTGCGCCAACGCCATCTCCGAAAAGTGCTGTTCCAATTATGTTACTTTTAGATGCGTCATCCTTTTGGAAAGTTAAACTACATAACTCACAACAAACTAGTAGCGCGTTTTTATCTGGGTGTGCAGTTATCCAATCAAATACACGTGACAAACCTGTTGCGCCACCAGCACAACCTAATCCCCAGAGTGGCATACGTGCAATATCCGCTCTAAACGGACGCTCATTAATGAGATGTGCATCTATTGATGGTGTGGCTATACCTGTACTTGAAACAAATGCTATCATATCTATTGCATCATAGGGAATTGTACTTTTTAAAAAAATACCATTCGTTAAGCAATGATCAATTGCCTGCAGAGAATATTTTATCGCAAACTTTTGGTATAATTCATTCCTCTCTTCAAACGTATGTGGATTTTTGAGCCAATCTTCACTAACTACAAGTTGTCGTTTATCAATCATTGCGTTGTCATAGACTGGCATCAATCGCTCCAGTTGTTTTTCATTATAGGGAAAAATAAGCTTGACTAATTCCTTTATCTTATTCTGCTGTAATTCATGGCTCGGTACACCTTTACCAACTGAAATAATATATGCCACTCTACCACCTCTTATCTAGTGTTAGAATACACATAATCAGGAAAAATATTACCTAAAAAAAAAAAGGACCCACAGAAGGTCCCGCATTTTCTAGAAATTCATTAAAGCTTATATATAGCTGTATATTTGTCTGTCAAATAATTCACCAGGTAGACAGAATTAAGTTGTTCATTAGTTACATCTTCCACGATTTCCAATGGTTTTTTTATTTTTCCGTACTGATGAATATTTTTAGTCATCCATTCTTTGATAGGCGCAAAATCACCAGAAGAAATTTGTTGATCTACATCCATTTCTTTTTTAAGTGTATGGTTAAATTGCGCAGCATACATATAGCCCAAAGCATAGGATGGAAAATAACCAAAGTCTCCACCTGACCAATGAATATCCTGAAGCACGCCTTCACGATCTGTTGGAGGAGTTATGCCCAGATATTCTTCCATTTTTTCATTCCATAGTCTAGGTAAATCTGCTACTTCAATGTCTCCATTGATTAAACCTTTTTCTAATTCATACCGAATCATAATATGAAGAGGGTATGTTAATTCATCAGCCTCAATCCGAATGAATGATGGTTTAACCTCGTTAACTGCAGAATAGAATTTATCCACTGGAACGGCCTCAAAGTTTTTTGGTGCAAATGACTTAAATAAATCATAGTGTGAATTCCAAAAGGATTCTGTGCGGCCAACAAAATTTTCCCAGAATAATGATTGTGATTCATGTATTCCCATTGATGTACCATCTGAAAGCGGCGTATTTGCCAGCCTGCTGCTTATATTTTGCTCATACAAGGCATGTCCGCCTTCGTGTATAGTGCCAAAAACAGCTGTACGGAAATCACGTTCATCATACCGTGTAGTAACGCGTACATCATTTTGATTTAAAGCAATTGCAAAAGGGTGAATGGTCTCATCCAAACGGCCGGAAGAAAAATCATATCCCATTTTTTCCAATATGGCTACACTAAAGGCCTCTTGATCCTTTTTTGGAAAATGACCTTCTAAAAGCGTGGGATCCGGTTGGACCTTGCTTTCTGAAATTTTATTTAATAACCCGGTTAAAGACTCTCTTAAATCTAGAAAAACCTTATCTAGCGTTTTGACCGTTACTCCAGGTTCATAGTTATGTAATAACGCATCATAAATATGGTTCTCATATCCCCAGTAATTGGCAAACTTTTTATTATATTCCACTAGTTTTTCTAAATACGGTTGGAATAAAGAAAAATCATCTTTTTCTCTGGCTTCTTGCCAAATCGACTCGGATTTAGATTGGAGCATAACATATTCTTTATATTCATCAGATGGAATTTTGCGATTGCGTTCATACGTTTCTTCACATTCTGCAACTGTTTTTTGAATAATCTCATCCTTAGAATAGTTTTTTAATACATCGATAAAATATTTCATTTTTTCTGAGGTTTCTAACTCGTGTAATTTTCCCGAAAGAAATCCAACTACTTCAGATCTTTGTTCAACACCTTTTTTGGGAATCTTCGTTCTCATATCCCAGTGTGTTAACATGATTGTTTCTCGATATGCATTTTGTTCTTTTAATAAATCCTGAAAATCTTTTTCAATTTCTGTAATGTTATCCAAATCATCTTCCCCCGACTTTCTTACCAAAGTATTGGTAATAGTCTGTCCGTATAAAACCATTAAACAGTTTTCTTTTTTTAGTTGCCTTCTGACCATAGTGCTTTTCAAAATCTTCAAATGCTGTAATGATGTATACACTCCAACTTGGGTGATCTCTCATAATTGCACCAAGGTCTTTATGCATTGCAGCAATTTCCTTGAGATCTCCAATCCGTTCACCATAAGGCGGATTACTGATGATATACCCATTTTCTTTACGTAAGAAAAGATCTTTAACCTGCATTTGTTTCCAGTCGACCAAGTCCCCGAGTCCCGCTTCCCTTGCGTTTCCTTTTGAGATCTTTATCATGTTATGGTCTACATCTGATCCAATTATTTGCAGCTTTTGATCATAATTCGCTTTATCTTCGGCTTCTTCAAAAGCTTCATCCCAATACGTATCCTTCACGAAGTCCCAGCCCTGGGATGCAAAATCACGGTTAAATCCTGGGGCGATATTCTGTCCAATTAAAGCTGCTTCAATTGGAATAGTACCAGACCCACAAAAAGGATCTATCAAGGGGTAATCAGGCTTCCAGTTTGTCAGTTTCAACAGAGCTGCGGCCATTGTTTCCTTTAATGGCGCTTCTCCTTGATCAATACGATAACCCCGCTTATGTAGTCCGCTTCCAGATGTATCTAAGGTCAACGTTACTTTATCTTTCAGAATAGCAACTTCTATTCGATGCAAAGCCCCTGTTTCAGGCATTTTAGAAGCTAGACCATACTTCAGCTTCAAACGCTCTGCAACCGATTTTTTTACGATAGCTTGACAATCCGGTACACTATACAGTTGCGATTTGACTGATTTACCAATTACAGGAAATTGGCCGTCCTCACTAATAAAAGATTCCCAAGGCAGTGACTTGGTTCCTTCAAAAAGTGCTTCAAACGACGTTGCATCGAATTCACCTACAAGTAATTTAATACGATCCCCTGTCCTGATCCACAAATTACATCTAGGTATAGCTGAGACAGGAGCATCAAAGATTACTTTACCATTTTCTACTGTTACCTCATATCCAAGTTCCTTTACTTCATTTGCAACAACTGACTCTAAACCCATAGCTGCAGTTGCGATAAGTGTGACATATTGATCCATCTCTTCGTCCCTTTCTGATTAAAACTAAATTACATACAGTCTACCACATAGTCGATACAGATTTAAAATAGAAACCTGATAAACACATAAAAACCCTTTTGAAAGCTTGATGCTTCAAAAGGGTTTACGCATTTGAATTCTTAAATTTACATTTTAGAAATTAAGTTTAAAAAAAGACCATTAAATACTCGATAAGCCATGTTCTGTACCTTTGTACTCAAGTGGTGGTCAGCCTTGTACGACAGGTTGTAATCATCTATCTACAAGTGATTAACTTGTCCTTTTTTCAGTTCGTTTACCTACTAAAAGATGCCCCTACCATTGTTTGGGTTGCTCACTCGTGGGGTTTACCTCGTTCCATTTAGACCGTTTCCAGTCTAACTTCGTCACTGTGGCACTTTCAAAGATCGTATTCCATATCAAAAGACGTAGGAATTTCCCTTGCCGTTAACCTATATGGTTACCTTGACTTATGATTTCATCAAGCACGAACACTACAAACATCACAGTCTGTGTGAGCATGGACTTTCCTCTACATGCGTTAAGCATATAGCGATTACATGAGTATTTAACTTTTAATCTAAAACTTATTATAACATACATTTGTTAATTTAGTAAGACCTATGTTTATTCTGTATCTGCAAACTTTTTCCCGAATACCGCTTTTTCCAGATTTGATAATCGTTTCAACACATCGTAATTAATTTGATGGTTGGGTGTTGTGGAACGAGTTCTGGATTGGTCAGACTGTGTTTTTAACTTATCATTATCCTGTTTCAAGCGATCAATTTCCTGTTGAAACGTTTCGTAATCCTGAATTACAACATCAAGGAACTCGTCTACTTCTTCCTGATTATATCCACGCATTGCAGTCTTAAAATCTTTTTCAAGTATGTCTTTACCATTTAGGTTTATCCTGTTCAAACTCATTTTATAATCACCTCATATCTCCTACAAAGTATTTTTATTTTTTCAAACAATAAACAAAATGTCAATTTAAAATATATGTGTATTAATTACGTATGAATTACATTTTGATTATACCATTATTATGGAAATTTGGCTTGTCTATTCAATTTATGTATCTGATAACCTTTTATGCCT
>NZ_JBMERP010000058.1:0-23347 GCF_049310925.1 Virgibacillus sp. DJP39
AGTGTTTTACAATAACTATACTCTAATGACAGTTAAAATTAACAACGAAGAGTAAATTATCTTCTATACAACCTAAAAATTCTTTTGCTTAAGAAGATATCTGGAAACCTTAGGAATGTGTGTCTTAATTTTAGTTATTACAAAACCCTATGACTTTGAAAGCTCGGAAATAACAATCTAGTGTATATTCATGTACTATTTCTTGATAATGTATTTTAGCCAATCATATTTTTCATTATTACATTTCTTCTTTTTCCATTTCGTCGAATACCTGTTGTGCATTTCTAAAACTATCAATTGCTGCAGGTACACCACAATATATAGCAGTTTGTAAAAATACTTCTTGGATTTCTTCCTTAGTCAATCCGTTCCGGATTGCACCGCGTACATGTAGTCTAAGTTCATGCGGACGATTTAAAGCCGTGATCATTGCCAGGTTCAGCATACTCCTTGTCTTTTTATCAAGAGCAGGTCTAGTCCATACTTCTCCCCAACAATATTCTGTTACGAGTTCCTGCATTGGCATATTAAAATCAGTAGCATTTTCAATTGATTTATCAACATATTCTGCACCTAACACACTACGACGTACTTCTAACCCTTGTTCAAATTTTTCTTTATTCATTTAATCCCCACCTCATTTTTTATTTGATGAATCACCTACTTGAATAACACCCTTCTCTATTAATTGCTTTATTGTTGCGTCGTCCACATTCTTTTCCTTTAATATTGCAATTGTATCTTCACCTAGTAATGGAGGTGATTTCTTTATCTCTAGTGGTGTATCCGACAACTGAAAAGGTAACCTCGGCAAATTTAAACCGTTTATCTTTGGATGATTTACTTTTGTTAACATCTTCATACTTTCTGTTTGTGGGTTTGTAATAACCGAAGAAATTTTTTGTATAATTGAACTTGGAATTCCACCCTCCTCCAATTTACTAATCCAGTTATTTGCAGATTCGGTAATGAAAACGTTTTGAATGGCATCATTTAATTCATTACGGTTTTGCACTCTATTAAGATTTGTACGAAAGCGATCATCTTTTATCCATTCCTCTTTACCTAATACCTTACATAACTTTTCAAATAATGAATTGTTTGAAATACCGATCATAATAGAATCGTCGGTAGTTGCATATGCTCCATATGGTGCGAATGAAGCATGGTTAGTTCCCATTTTCTTTGGTTCATCGCCTGTAGCCATAAAAGCTAGCATATGATAACCGGTCCAAAATACACCCGTTTCATAGAGTGATGTCTCAACTTTCTGCCCTTTTCCGGATTGCACACGATGATATAATGCAGAAACTACCCCAAGTGCTCCCCACATAGCGCTACCTTGGTCTAAAATAGATACAGCTGCCCTAGCTGTATCTCCATTCTCAGATCCATTAATCCCCATTATTCCAGTATCTGCCTGAACAATTGCATCATATCCTGGTTTATGGCGCTTTGCACCTTCTTGACCATATGCGGATAATGAGCAATAAATTAATTCTGAATTAATCTTCTTTAAATTTTCATATCCAAGGCCTAGTTTATTGGCTTTCTCATATCGGAGATTTTCCACAAAAACATCTGCATCTTTAATAAGATCATAAACTATATCCTTTCCCTCGGTAGTACGAAGATCAATCACAATTGATCGTTTGTTTCGATTAATGTGTAAGTAATAAACTCCTTCACCTCCCCATAGAGGACCCATCTTTCTTGAATCATCGCCAATATCCGGCCGTTCTATTTTAATAACTTCTGCTCCCAAGTCGGCTAAAATCATTGTTAAACTGGGACCGGATATATTCGTTGTAATATCTATGACACGAATTCCCTGCAAAGGTCCAGTCATAATCTTTCTCCCCTCTCTTTTAAACTTTCCTTTTACTGCATACAGTTAAAACTTCTGTAAGATTAAAAGGATGCATTACCCTTTAATTTATCCGACTCTTCCATCATTCCAATTAAATTGTCACGTGTTCTTAAAATATGTTTTCCCACAACTTTCCTTAGTTTTATAGCTTCATTATTCTTAATATAATGTATCATGTCACTATGTTCTTTATGTGATTCTTTTAAATGACCTGGTAACAGACTAGGTGTATATAAAGGAATACCTTTAAGTAGTGTGTCAATCATGCTATGGATTCTCCGCCAAGGGCAGCCATGGCGTAATATCCTATGAAAATCCGCATTTAGCTTCATAAACTCTTCTACATCTTTTTCATTATCACCTAATGGGATCATTTCTTTATATAACAGCTCTAATTCTTTTATATCTTCTTGTTCTAGGAATGGAAGAGAGCGTTCTACAGCCTCCCCCTCTAGAATCGCTCTTAGTTGATAAATCTCCTTTATATCACTTATGGAGATTGGTGTTACAATTGCACCTCGACGTGGTTCCATACGTACGAGTCCCTCAACCTCCAGTTGCCGTAAAGCCTCACGAATAGGCATTCGGCTAACACCTAGCTTAGTAGCCCATTCTTCTTGCACTAAACGATCACCTTCTTCAAAATTCCCTTTTAAAATAACCTCTCGCAACTTAGTAGTTACTTTGTATTGCAATGTGGCCCGATCCTGATCAGTTAATGAGAATACTTCCATTTTTTCACCCTTCACCTTTAAATTTCTCAACTTCATCAATTAAAAGTCAATTCGCATTTCTTTTTCCTTGCTTCGTTCACTTTATTTCAACATCCATATTATCTTCAATAACCTTAACCATTGTGGTATGGTCTAGATTCGGATTGCCTCGTCCCCACGCCTCTTTCCACAGCTGATAGGCAGCACCGGAGACTTGCATTGGGACGCGTTCATTATCGGCTAACCCTATCGCAATAGTTAGGTCTTTAACCATTAAATCAAGTGTAAAACCGCCCTTGAATTTTCTTGAAACAATTTGATTTGGAAACTTTTGCTCACTGGATAAACTTCTCCCTGTACTCGAGTTAATGACTTCTAGCATTTTAGTTGGATCTAATCCTAGCTTCTTGCCTAGCGCTAATGCTTCACCTGTAACTGCTAATGTCGTAGCGGAGATCATATTGTTTAATGCTTTAATCGTGTGACCTGCACCAATATCTCCAACATGAACAACATTTTCTCCAATATACTCGAACAAAGGCTTTACCTCATCGAAGTTCCTCTTTTCTCCACCTACCATTATAGTTAATGTACCGTTTGTTGCTTTACTAACTCCACCACTAACAGGAGCATCAATCATTCGATACCCTTTGCCAGTAACAATTGAAGCAAGTTCTTTCGTAACTGCTGGATCGGAGCTTGTCATTTCAATAAGCATACTACCTTTATGGAAGCCCTTTAATAAACCATCCTCCGCAAGTAAGACAGATTTAACAATATTCACATTAGGTACAATCGTAATAATAAATGAATAATTAATAGCTAATTGTTCAGGGCTACTCAGAATTTTCGCACCGAGCTTCTCTAAGTTGGTGGTTGCTTCTTCATTAATATCAAAAACGCCAACCCCAACACCTTTTTCAAGGAAATTTCTGGCTATTTCGTATCCCATATTTCCTATCCCTATTATACCAACCTTCATATACTTTTCCCTCCCAAAATAATTGACTCTTCTATCAACCTTATTTAGCTAGTGAATGGAACAGTTTTATTAATTCGGACTTCGCCTCAAAGCCTACACCAGGAATATCAGGTAAGCGAACATAGCCATTTTCAATTGGATATCCATCTGCAAAACCACCAAATGGTTGAAAAATACCCGGATAAGATTCGTTTCCTCCTAATCCCAAACCTGCAGCAATGTTTAATGACATCTGATGCCCCCCATGTGGTATGCACTGACGTGATGACCACCCATAGTCATTTAACATATCTAAGATACGAATGTATTCAACTAAACCATAGCTTAGGGAACAGTCAAATTGTAATATGTCACGATCGGATCTCAATCCACCATGTCGTATTAAGTTACGTGCATCCTGCATCGAAAAGAGATTTTCACCAGTAGCCATTGGATTTTTATAAAACGTTGAAAGTTCACTCTGAAGCTCATAATCTAATGGATCACCTGCCTCCTCGTACCAAAATAGATTATAAGGCTCTAAGTACTTTGCATACTCAATAGCTGTCTCTAAATCAAATCTTCCATTAGCATCAACAGCAAGAGATTTACCACTAGGAACTAATTCTAATACAGCTTCAATTCTACGTAGATCTTGCTCTAATGGTGCACCACCTATTTTAATTTTTACCGTAGAATAACCCAAATCTAAATAGCCCTTCATTTCTTTCTTTAACTTCTCAATATCTTTTTCCGGGCTGTAATATCCACCCGCAGCATAAACAAATACCTTCTCATCTACTGCACCATTCCGATAGCGATCGGCAAGTAATTGATAGAGAGGCTTCTCTTCAATTTTCGCTACTGCGTCCCATATAGCCATATCAATTATCCCTACTGCAACTGAACGTTCCCCATGACCACCAGGCTTTTCTCCCGTCATTAAAACGTCCCATATACGGTGCGGATCAAGGTTAGTTCCATCTTCATTTATAATCTCACTTTGATCAGCATCTAATAATCTAGGGATAAATCGCTCCCTTAATAGTCCACTCGGTGCATAGCGGCCATTAGAATTAAATCCATAACCTATTACCGGGTTCCCATCTCGAGTGACATCTGTTACTACTGCAACTATCGAAGCAGTCATCTTACTAAAATCAATATATGCATTACGTATATTAGAATTAATTGGTACTGACTTTTCTTTAATATCAATAATTTTCATAACATTATTCCTCTCATCAAACTATTTTTTATTACTAGATTTACATTCAATCTTATTAAACAAGCTTTTCAACGATTAATAAAAGAAGCTTTTCCTTTTTCTCTAAGGCTAATATTTTTTGTACAAAATCTCCCTGTTTAACCTTAGGACTATTACTTATTATTTAAGAAATGATTAATCTCCCCCTTTTCATAGCTGTAATTCATTTGTATTTTTCTTTTTTACTATTTGAAAAAAAATTACACCTGATGATAACGGGAAAATAATACAAGTAAGTGCGACTCCCATCCAGCCAAAGTTTGACCATATAATTCCTGTTCCTGTCCCTCCTATGGCAGCACCACTATAATAGCCAAATAAGTAAAGACTGGTTGCGCCACTTTTATGATGAGAAGCATTCATCCCTACCCATGTCGATGACATGGAGTGTGTGACAAAAAAACCCAGGCATATAATTGATAAACCAATAACTATCATTGAAATATTCACTATTAAGGTTGATAGAATCCCGACCATCATAATAATCAGGCCCAGTTTCATTACATTTTTAATTCCATAATGATCAGAAAGCCTCCCCGCCACTGGAGAGCCTATAACACCAAATATATAACTGAAATAAATTATGGAAATAGATCCAATTGTTAAATTAAACGGTTCGTTTTCTAGATAATATGGCACATATGTCCAGATTCCAGCAAATGCAGTTTGAAGCATCATTCCAAAAATAAACGCAAACAATAATAACGGATTTTTTAAATGAACAGCCATTCCCTTTAAATCTTTATATAGTGAATAACTGTTTTTTTCGAAATTCCTTGAACGTGGTATTAAAAACAAACATAATAAATTAATAACAAAGCCAATAGAAGCAAGTACATAAAAACTAAACTGCCAACTAAAGTAATCAGCAAAGTAACCACCTAAAACACGACCTGCCATTCCCCCTAAAGCATTACTAGCAATAAATAAAGAAACACACAGCCCACGGCTTCTTGCTTCTATTTCTTCAGTAATAAATGCAACAGCCACTGCTGGGAGACCGGCAAGCGTAATTCCGGATATGAAACGCCATAACAATATCCACCAAAAGTCATCAACTATTGGTATTGCAATCAGAGGAATAATTGATAGCCACATCGTAACCCTCATAAGTTTAGTTCTACCTTTTCTATCTGAAAAAAATCCAAATACAAGTATGCTAATGACTAAGGAAAAGGTCGTAAAAGAAAGTGACAAACTCGAAACAGTAGGTGAGACATTGTATTCCCGCGAAAAGATTGGTAACAATGGTTGTACGTTATATAAATTAGCGAATATAAAGAAGGAAGCTAGCGCTAAACCAATTGTTAATTTCCAAAATTCCGGTTGGTTCCTTCTATACCGTTCTTTCTCTGTACACATTTCTTGCATTTCGTTCAACCCCTAGCTAGCTCCGTCTTTCAAAAAATGATACCTAAAGCAATTTAAACCTGCCGGTATTTGGCAATACCATCTTCATATAAATCGCCACCATATATATCATTTATTACGACTACAGGAAAGTCTTCAATTTCCAACTTCCTAATAGCTTCCGTTCCTAATTCTTCATATGCTATTATTTCAACACTTTTGATTGATTTCGTAATAAGTGCTGCAGATCCTCCAACCGCTCCAAAGTAAACTGCCTGTTGAGTAACTATTGCTTTTTTCACTTCTTCACTTCTATAACCTTTGCCAATCATTCCTTTTAAGCCCATCTCTAGCAATTTTGGGGTTTGCTTATCCATCCTACTACTGGTCGTTGGTCCAGCTGATCCTATTATCTGGGAAGGTTTTGCTGGTGTCGGCCCTACATAGTAAATAACTTGACCACTTACTTCAAAAGGCATAATACCTCCAGTCTCAACCGTTTCAATCATTCGCTGATGTGCTGCATCTCTTGCTGTATAAACAGTTCCTGTTAATAAAACTTTATCTCCTGATCTCAACGTTTTTATTTGCTCCTCTTCAAAAGGAACCTTAATGGTTTTAGGCATTTTAAAACTCCTTGTCATAAAGTTATTTGTTTATGTCTACTCGCATGACAATTCAAATTAACCGCTACAGGTAACGCTGCAATATGGCATGCTTCTGCTTCAACTTTTACATCCAACGCAGTTGTCGTTCCTCCCATCCCTTGAGGCCCTATCCCAAGACGATTTATTTCTTCAATTAATTCTTTTTCTAGAGCAGCAATTTCAACGTCTTCATGGCGTTCCCCGATTGGACGGAACAACGATTTTTTAGCTAAGTAGGCGCAACGTTCGAAGTTTCCACCAATTCCTACGCCAACAACTAGCGGAGGGCATGCGTTTGGACCTGCAACCTTGACGATGTCGAGAATATAGTCTTTTATCCCTTGTAACCCATCAGAGGGTTTTAGCATTTTAAGATCACTCATATTCTCTGCGCCACCACCTTTTGCGGTCATATGAATTTCTAGTCGGTCACCTTCAACAAACTCAATGTGAATAATGGCCGGAGTATTGTCATTAGTATTCTTTCTTCCTAGTGGGTCATGAACAATTGAATTACGGAGATAACCTTCACCATACCCATTACGCACGCCTTCATTAATGGCATCAGTCAGACTACCTTCTATAATTTGACAATCCTGACCAAGCTTAACTATGAAAACTGCAGTTCCCGTATCTTGGCACATTGGAACATGTTCAATTGATGCTACTTCCGCATTTTCAATGAGTTGATTCAATACATCTTTCCCTGTATCAGATTTCTCAGTTTTTAAAGCATTATGAAATGCATTTACAACATCTTCTCCAAGGTGATAATTAGCTTCTTTACACATGAATGCCACTTTCTCAACTATATCTTCATATTCAATTTTTCTCATGAGAATCTCCTTTCCTTACTTAACGAAAAGTTAACTTGTTGCTACAATATAAAACGTTCCTAATCCTTGAGCCACCAACTGATTATTCTCATCTTTAATACTACAATCAGCAATTACCGTTTTTCTTCCCCAGTGTAAGACCTTTGGGGTAGCATACAAAAAGTTACCTTTTCCTTTTTTTATAAAATTCATTTTGAGTTCCTGTGTAAATACCTTTTTCCCTGTTGCTATCTTATCAAGGATAAAAAAACCAATAGATACATCAGCAAGTGTATAAATAGAACCACCTTGAGCGACCCCATATATGTTTTCGTTTTGCTTTCCTAACTCCATAACAAACCCTTCATCAACCTTACTAATTCCTAAGAATCTGCCTAGGTAATGCATAGAATGATCTTTTGGTTCCATGAAAGAATCTATAACATGGCTAATATGTTTCAATTCATCCTCTAGTAATTCCGGTAACTTACTGACAATATTGTCAATTGCTGTTTGCTTGGTTACACTTGCATCTATCATAGTATGAAAAATCCTTCCCGAACTAGTTATAAACAAAGCTGAAAACAGGTGTATCTTTTTTAACAGGTTAATCTGTTGCTTTGGTTGCTCTCATTAGCTCTTGCACATTTTCTAACACATCTAATGCCATGACCTTATCTGCAAATTCTTCTCGCTCATTCTCTGGAAGTTTTGTTGCAAGTTTCTTAAACTTCACTAATAAATCATTAGGAGTTACTGGATTTTCTGGATCTCCTTTAGGAAAGTCTGTTTTTTTCACTATTGTTTCTCCTGATTTTAAATGAATTTCAACTTCTGCTCCCCACCTATCAGGATATAATCTATCAATCTTTTGATCCATTTCGACGTCCACAAGTTTCATTAATGCGCGAATATCTGCATCCCAGAGCGTTACATTGTTAAATTGATCAAGACCACCTTGACCATTTAAGAGCGCTAGTGCAGTACAATACTGCAGGCTGAATTTAGACGCGTATTCCGTTGTAGGTTCATCATTATTAGTAATATCGATAGCTACTTGATACGTTTTAACGGTAATTCTTTTTATTTCTTTAGGGTTGATTGATGTCTCATTTTTATAGTCAATCATCAAGTCCATTGCATGGTGCGTATGTCGGCATGAGGCGTGAATCTTATACGAATTTTCAGTTATTTTAAATTGCTTGCCGAGCTTGTTGGTTATTTTTTTAATGTCATATTCATTACTCATTGCATTTAAGAATCCACGGTCACCTTCTAATATCTTTCGTGCTCCAGTAAATCCTTTTTTAGCTAGCAGAGCACTTATAACACCATTCATTGCAGCTTTCCCAGGATGGAGTTGTTTTGTCATAGCACCATCTTCAATAAACTCCCACAAACCGGCCGCCTGAGTGCCAGCATTTCCCAGTGTAT
The DNA here is from genome assembly GCF_049310925.1 of Virgibacillus sp. DJP39. Taxonomy (NCBI): domain Bacteria; kingdom Bacillati; phylum Bacillota; class Bacilli; order Caryophanales; family Bacillaceae; genus Virgibacillus; species Virgibacillus sp. DJP39. The sequence continues at coordinate 9,058 of NZ_JBMERP010000058.1, forward strand.
GAATGATTTCTTCTTCATTAAGCCCAAGAAGTTTAGCACTAGCTGTAGCAGAACCAAATGTTCCACAGGTTGCAGTATTATGCCAATAATAGTAATGTGATGGTGTAACCGCTTCCCCAATTCGATAACAAACTTCATATCCGGCAACTACTGCCACAATAAGATCTCTTCCGCTTAATTTTTTCCACTCTGAAATAGCAAGTGCAGCCGGAATAACAACTGTTGCTGCATGTATAATCGATGCTTTATGAATATCATCTAACTCGACGATGTGACTTGCAGATCCATTTACAAATGCTGCATTTATAACAGACGACTTACCACCAGTCATCAAGGTTGCCTGAGGTTCGCCTCCCATTTCTCGAATCAACTCATCTATCATTTTAATTGGAGGTTCTGAGGACCCAGCAAAAACCGACCCAAAATAGTCAAGTATACAAAGTTTTGTAAAAGAAATAACTTCTTCGGGTAAATCTTCATACTTAGTTGAAATAATATATTTAGCTAACTTCTGACTCAATTCCAAGAAATCACTCCTATCTTTTATTTCCTTTAGAAGGATCGAGGTAGCCCTAGTACGTGCTGTGCTACATAACTAACAACCAGATTATTTGTAACTGGAGCTACTATAAACAGGCGAGCCTCCCGGAATTTACGTTCTATATTATATTCAGTAGCAAATCCATATCCACCATACGTGGTCATTGCTGCATTTGCTGCCTTCCAGGTTGCTTCCGAAGCAAGATATTTAGCCATGTTTGCTTCAGCTCCGCAATTTTCTCCTGCATCAAACATCTCAGCAGCTTTATCGCGCATTAATTTAGACGCCTCTATATCCATATAAGATTCTGCGATTGGAAACTGAACACCTTGATTTTGTCCAATTGGTCGATTAAATACCTCACGTTCGTTTGCATATTGAACAGATCTATCAACAAAATATTTTCCATCCCCTACACTCTCCGAAGCAATAAGAATTCGTTCAGCGTTCATTCCGCTAAGCACATATCGAAATCCTTTTCCTTCTTCTCCAATTAAATTTTCTACAGGGATTTCTGTATTTTCGAAAAACACTTCTGTAGTGGCGTGGTTTATCATTGTTTCAATCGGACGAATTGTAATATTTTCTTTCTGGTCCTTCATATCTAAAAGAAATAAACTTAACCCATCAGTCTTTTTCGCAGCTTTTTCTTTTGGAGTTGTACGAGCTAAAAGCAACATTAAATCTGAGTGCTCTGTACGGGAAATCCAAATTTTTTGACCATTCACGATATATTTATCACCCTTGCGCACTGCAGTTGTAGTTATACTAGTTGTGTCACTTCCTGCAGTAGGTTCTGTTATACCAAATGCTTGCAAGCGTAATTCTCCACTGGCTATTTTTGGTAAATAGCGCTGTTTTTGGTCTTCATTTCCATGTCTAAGAATAGCTCCCATTGTGTACATTTGGGCATGTCCAGCTCCGGCGTTACCACCCGAACGATTAATTTCTTCTAAAATTACTCCAGCTTCTGTTAGTCCAAGGCCTGCACCACCATACTCTTCTGGAATCAAGACCGATAACCAGCCCTCTTCAGTTAAAGCTTTAATAAATTCTTCCGGATACTCTTTCTTTTCATCAGTTTCCCTCCAGTATGATTCAGGGAACCTTTCACAAAGCGATTTCACACTACTACGAATCATTTCTATTTCTTCTTTTGTACTCTTTACTGTTTTCTCTTTTTCCATTTTAATAAATCCTCCTACTTCCCTTGCCAAACTGGTTGGCGTTTTTCATTAAAGGCCATTATTCCTTCGAGTCTATCCTCAGAATTTGCGCATTTATAATATTGATCTAATTCAATTGTTAACGCTGTATTAATGTCAGTCTGCAATCCATTATTAATAGCTTGTTTAATTGACTTTAATGCCAAGGGAGAATTTTTACCTATATCTCTTGCTACTTCAAGGGTTTTATTAAGTAGTTCTTGAGAAGGCGTTACTTCATTTACAAGTCCAAGTTCTTTTGCTCGTTGCGAATTGATATGGTTTCCCCGTAATAGGAATTCTTTCGCAAGTCCTACAGGAATTGTTCTCGGTAATAGTTGCGTTCCACCTACCCCCGGAATGATTCCGATTGTCACTTCCGGCAAACCCATTTTGGCATGATCAGACGCGATACGGAGATCACAGCTTAATGTCAACTCCATCCCTCCACCAAGTGCATACCCGTTTATCGCCGCAATAACAGGATAAGGAAATTCTCTTAACATTTTGTATGCGTTCTCAAAAATATCGTGTTGATGTTTCCATTGATCATTTGTCATTCCATTACGTTCTTTTAAGTCTGCACCTACACAAAACCCTTTTTCTCCCGACGCGGTTAATACTAATACCCGGATATCTTTGTTTCCCTTTAATTGATTTAAGCAGTTAATTAATTCAACACCCATTTGTGTATTTAATGCATTTAAAGATTCGGGCCGATTTAATGTTAATACATAAACTCCCTTCATTTCATCGTCTTTATGCAATGTGATCGTTTCCCAATTAGTCAAGATTGCTTTCCCTCCTAATGCTTATTTTTTGATGGAACTGGATATTTTCGGTCATATTTCCCAGCTTTCAACACACTACTTGATAGTTCATGACCTAAGATTTCTCTTAGCTTAGCTGAAGTTACAATTAAATCATCTAAATTGATACCAGTCGATATTCCCATATTATGCAGCATGTGAACAGCATCTTCTGTGCTAACATTCCCTGTTGCACCTGGAGCAAACGGGCACCCTCCCAGTCCACCGAGAGCTGTGTCAAAGCTTTGTACTCCAGCCTGTATCCCAGCTAGAATGTTCGTTAACCCCATCCCTCTCGTATTATGAAAATGAAGATTAAACCGCTGTTCCGGGTGTTTTTCATTCAGGGTTTTCATCAATAGGTAGACTTGTTTAGGATTTGCCATCCCTGTTGTATCCGCAAGAGTTACGATGTTTGGCTTTCTTTCTATGATTTTATTAATGATAGCCTTAATACGGCCCGTAGGTATTTCACCCTCAAAAGGGCACCCGAAAGATGTTGCAATTGAAACATCTAACTTTACATTTCGTTCATCACAAAATCCTTTAATAAGTTCATAGTTCTTAAGTGACTCTTCTGTTGTTTGTCTAACATTTTCTAAATTATGAGTGTCGCTCGCAGAAAACACAAAATTCAGTTGTGAAACACCGTACTCCACCGCTCTTCTTGCACCCTTCAAATTAGGAACCAATGCAACAAGATTCATACTTACATACTTATCCAGTCTTTTAAACAATTCACCCGTATTGGCCATTTGAGGGACAAACTTCGGATGTACAAATGAACCGATTTCAAGTGTTGGAACTTTCGCTTCGATTAAATTGACTGCTAAATCATATTTCTCGTCCACAGAAAGAAGTTTATTTTCCAGTTGTAGGCCATCTCTTAACATCACATCATTAATTACAACCTTTTCCACCAATTCCATATATAAACCCTCCCTTCGCGTTACTTAACCTCTCCAATTTTTATACGACGCCATAACAATAGTATATTGGATACAATATACTATGTCTACAATTCTGAATAATTTTTTTGTTTAAATATTTCAATTAATACTTTCGGGTGTGGGTTGCGATAATTTGATGCTTTCTGGTATATCGTAGTATTTGGGATTTAATTGTTCTGTTACCATCATTATTTTATTTGTTATTGAACCATTCTACCTATCATGTAATCTAATATAGATTAAGTTTAGCCTTTTTAAGTTTAAAATTGTCTATAAATAATCTGGTTTGAAATCATAGAAGAATTATCATCAGACAATTGCGTTTATTAAGTATTCCCTTATATTTCAAGCGGTTCAATATTTGTTCTATAACATCTTTCATTGAAAACTTGTCACTAGGTAAGCTGTCTTGCAACAGATGCGTTTCTTTTCTTCAATAGTGACGGGGATTGTTACTCCTTTCCTTGTAAGCTAGGTAATAACTCATGGTGTAAAGAATATCGTTAATATTTAAGTCTCAGTTGTTAAACGTCCCATTTCAACGGTGTATCGATACCGATCAGCATGGTAATAAACTCTGGCTACATTAATAGGATCCCTCTGCATATTAAACATAGTATACTCCGAAAATAATACGGGATCAGCTACATGTATCCCTAATTTTCCTGCAACCACTTCATTTGCAGCAATTGCCTTAATAGTTTGAGTGGCTTCATAAACAGAATCCTTTCCTTGGTCAATTAATTCAATTAAAGAATGTTTTTCCAGTGAATTTTCTTCAATATCACGTCCAATTTTCAAGGGTAAAAAATTTAAAGCATAGCTATTAATTTGATTACCAATCGCTCTGACCCGTTCCAATTGGATAATTGTATTTTCATTATCAGTGAGTTTAAGCAGTTGTTTGATTTCTGAATTAGCTGCAATTTCCTTTTTTTGAAACTGTATGACTCGAGCCGGTAATAATTGAAAAATGATATCCTCTACATAACCATTAAAACTGATTGGCTTTAATTTTACGTTTTGATTAACGAGTGTCCCAACACCTTGTTTTCTAATTAACATACCTTGTGATTCTAGAATTTTCAAAGACTGTCTGATTGTAATTCTACTCGTGTTAAATTCGCTACACAATTTATTTTCAGTTGGTATCTTTTCGCCTGGTGGATATGCACCAGACATTATTCTATTTCTTAAATGATTTGCAATCCTATAATATAGGGGAATACCAGTATACATTCCAACACCACCTATTTTCGCTTAAAAAATCAATTGTTTCGGTTCAAAATCCAATGCAGGGATATAAGGTGTAATAAGTACTGTTCTTCACCTCAACCCATTTGAAATCTCAAATACTTTAAATTTATATAATATTAAGCAATTTCACAATTACTCTTTTAAAAAGTACAAAGACCTGCAGAATTTTTTAAATGAGATTTAAAAATTTCCTGTACGCGTTACGATGCCAAAGTGAACTTTTTCGCATTTCTTCATCGATAGTACTGTTTTGATGAAACTCTGAAATATACAAGACCAAAGAGGTAGCTGCTTTTCCGTCATTGAGACTGCCAGATGAAAAGGAACCGTATAACAATATACCATCGGCAAAGTGTCCCTTAAAGTCCTACCAAAAGGTATTTTTTCCTTCTCTGTTGGTTAACAAGGGATAAGAAATTATACAATTTGAAGAAGCATTCATAGGATCGATAAACAAACTTTCATTAAACCTAACAAAGAGACCATTTCTCTATACTTTTAAAAATCCTCAATATAAAGACTCTTTTTTACGAATCCCATGATTAAATATGGAACTACCATATGTCCCCTATATGTTAATGAATAATGACCAAAATAAGCAACTACCAATTGAACTAAAATCGACTTTTAAAGAATTAAATTTACTAAAATATCTAAGAAAAGTTGGTATAACAAAGTCTTTCGTGTATTCATTTTACTACCTTTTCTTATTGATTTTTTTGTTCGATCATTGAAAACAAGAACTAGTTTCGATTTTTTGAGAGTAAGAAATCTACCGATCTTACTGCAAAAGATTCCGTATATCGTTTCTTAAATCAGTCTACCTTTGCGTGGAGGAGATTTCACTGTTCCACAGTAGTCATACGATTGGGAAAGTAACAAAGCTAACGAATCACAATCGTCCGAAAGTGCTGATATTAGATGATCTTCGTATGATCGAAATCTCAATAAATCAGTTGAGTTACTAGCCCGTTGTTTTGATTTGACCATGCATATCAAAAGATGTGTTTTTTGCTTACCCTTGTTAGTCAGATGGTGCGACTTTCATGCTAGTGGATTTTTCTTTATTAAGCTCAAAGAAAATCCAAATTAATGGAATATCATCAACGGTGGATAAACGAAGTGTAGATGCGCTACAAACGGCACCAGAACAAATACCTAATATGATTGAACGTACCAAAAACCGGCATCGATGCTTCTTATGTGTGTTAATAGAATCTTTGTTCACTTATTAGCCACTCGTTAAGAATATTAAAGACCAAGGGCCTGAGGTAATTGGCATGGTTAAAAACGAAACAGCGGTACCTTGTGGATGGAAATCGTGAGACATTAAAGCAACTTTATCGTTAACGAAGCCAACGAATGGAAAAAAGCTATTCTTAGTTCTATCCATACGACCATAAGCTAACGAAGTTCGCATTAAAGTTGTCATTGTTCATAATCGTTAAGCCTTGAAAAACAGATTGGCTATTTTACATTTGGAAGTAAATAGGTTTTGTAAACGTTATTACATCAATCTTTTTGATATATTCATCTAGTTGTGCATGATCAATCATTTTCGGATTACTTTTATATCGGTATCGAGTGGATGAATGTATTCCTTGAACACAGTATTTATTGGCTATTATTTCCCTTATAGTCAGGGATTTGGTTCCGGACTACCATACCCTAACTTATAAGTGTTTTGATATATTTTCTAAAGTGGAATTTCCTACCTTTCACAAATTTTATATGAATTACTTTTCTTGGTACCTACTGAAAATTTAATGCTAAAACCAGTGTTATATTTTTTATATAACCCCACGTATAAGACCACCGTCTACACTTATGGATTGTCCAGTAATATAGCTTCCTTTTGATGAAACTAAAAAGGTCACCAAATCGGCTATTTCCATTGGCTCGCCCAACCGTTTTAACGGCACAGCATTAGCAACTTCTTGTAAATATTCTTCTTGAGAAACACCCAGCTTTTCTTGTTTATCTTTTGCTAAATCCAATCTTCTAGGTGTTAAAAATCGACCTGGACAGACATTGTTGATTAATATCTGGTCCTCAGCAAGCTCTTCTGCCAACGTCTTTACCATGGGCATCAGGCTTCCCTTTGTAGTATTTGAAATCAGTTGATTTGGTGTGGGTTGCTTTCCGCTAGCAGCACCTGTAACAACAATACGACCGTTACCCTGTTTTTTAAATTCAGGTACAACAAGCTGAATCGTATTAAAGAAAGAAACCACGTTCAAATTCCAATTCCGACTCCAATCTTGTACACTTAAATCCATTAATTTTCCAGGATGACTTATGCCAGCAGCATAGATTAATATATCAATTTTTCCAAATTCACTAATTATACATTGAAAAGCTTTCTCCATTTTTTCGTGATCGATAGCATCTACTTGAATGAATGATGCCTTTTCACCAACCTCATTTTCCAAAGATACTACAGCTTGTTCTAAAGGTTGTTTCTTACGAGCCGAGATTACAACCTTTGCTCCTTCTACCAACAAACTTTTTGCACATGCACGACCGATGCCAGCACTTCCCCCAACAATCCAAGCAACTTTTCCTTTCAATTCCAAATCCATCGTTTGTCCCCCTTATTTAATTGGTACTCCTATCAATGGCCAGTAAAAATAAGCAAATAAAACTGTTACAATCATCATAAAACCCGTTAGAAGGCTACCAGCTTTAATCATGTCTTTAGTAGTATAATAACCTAAGACAAAAGTTGCCATATTAGAGATTGATTGGGTTGGGAAAATATATGCCATACTACTTGCGACAACAGATATCATTCCTACCCAAACAGGATTATATTGTGTAGCAATCGCAAATGTAAGTGCCACTGGTAACAATGAAGCAATCATCGCAGCAAAATGCGTAAATCCTATACGAATTACTACAAATAGAAACATTATTGTCATTGCTAGTGAGAAAGCCGACAAATCAATTAGAAAGAGAGCTGCAACATCAGATAACCACACAATTACACCGCTTTTTTCTAGAGCTGAAGCAATTGATAATCCAGCAGCAAATAAAAGCGGTATACCCCAGTCAATTCTATGCATTGCTTCTGTCCAGTTCAGTAAATTTATTCCTGGAACAAAAATAAATACACCGGTAAGACACGCACTCATTGCAATCGACATTCCATGAAACTCTTTTGTCATCCATAACAATATTAATAGAAGATAAAGCATTACCAATTTTTTTTCGCCCATTTTCATTCTTCCGAGCTTTGAATAACTCTCTTCAAAAAAGCTTTGTACTTGCTTAATACGCTTTTGCTTTGGAGGAAATAGTAATGTTAAAATGAGCCATAAACCAATTAAAGTTACAATAATAATTGGTAGCATTAAAATCATCCAATGTAAATATGACCACTGATAATCAACCATGCGTTCAAATAAACCTGAAGCATAAATTGCACCATTAGATCCGGTCATTAAAAGAATGGTGCAAATCCACGGAACATAAGTAATTGTTAAAATTATAATTTTGTTAAAGTTTGCATCTTCTTCCTTCTTTAAAGCACCAATTAAACCAGTGCTAACCGGTAATAAAACAGTTAAGCGCGCCATTCCGCTTGGAATGAAGAAAGTCAACAAAAAAGCAATACACATCATTAAAAAAGAAGTTCGGTTAGAGTAACCTTTTGATTGTTTTAATAAATAAAAGGTTACTCTACGTCCTAAGCCTGTTTTTTCAACAGCAATCCCCATACTAAGCATTATGATAACAAGCCAAACTATTTCACTACCGAGCCCTGAAGCAGCTTCTCCAAATGTCAAAATTTTGAATAGTGAAAATAAAACAATTATTAGTATACTTGTAACAGCGGGATGAATTATTTTGGTTAACCATAAAACGATTCCTAAGGACAAAATAGCAAGAGTTGTCACTCCTTGGTCCGGCATTCCAAGTGGAACAGGTAAAAAAGGTGAAACAATCATAATACAAACTATGAAACCTATAATTCCGTATGTTTTAAAGAAATTTTTATGTTGGTTACTTATATCACCTTTGTAGCATTTTATCATTTTAACTACCTTCCAATCCTCCATTCCCATTTGATAATGCGATTATGTCTTTAAAAGAGTGACTTTCTTCCACATTCCATACACTATTTGCCAGAATATTAGAATGAGATTCTCCAATAACCTTTTTAGCCATGGCATGATACTTTTCTTCAATCTGTTTATCTGATAGAGGATTAAAGACAGTTCCACTTGCAAATGGTACGTGGTATACAATAGTTTCCTTATCATTAAATACAAGGGTTAACTTAGCTTCATATTCTTTGTACTTAGGGTTTACCTGGAGAATAATTTTTTCTCTCAACATTCGTATTTCCGGGTCGCAAACCCTTTTATCAGTAAATTGATCCGGACCACATCTACCAGCTTTTAAACCGACAGCGGCACAATGAAAGACGCTAAACTTCCCTTCTAAACCTGTTCGCGGATTGGTTTTTCCTGTTACATCCGGAACCATCTGATTAACTTCAGCAATAATATGTTTAACTTTCCCTACTTGCTGTTGATATTTTGGGTGAAGGGCTATTGCTGCATCGATAACCGGATGAGTTACAACTCCACAGGGATAAGGCTTTACACTGTTATTGGTGATTTCAAATCCTTCCCCTAAACCTATGATAACATCTTCCAAATCACTTTCATCTGCATTCACTGCAAAATACCCGCGCGGATGCTCCAGAACGTCCATCGCACTAGTAAACCCAGATTTCACCAGCAGCGCTGCATATAGTCCGCTCATAGCAGCCTTTCCTGGATGGGCTGATTTTGTCATTGTTCCGAACATACTACGCAATCCACTCGCATAGGTTGCAGCAATACCGAATGCCTGTTGCATTTGTTCCACCGTTAGACCTAGTATTCTACCAGCTGAAGCCGCCGATCCAAATCCACCAGCCATACCACTCATATGCCAACCCCTTTCCTCATGTTTCCGAAACAATACACGGCCAATACGTGTTTCCACTTCAAATCCTAAAATAAAGGCTTGCAATGCTTCTTTCCCTGTAACATTTTCCTTTTCTGCCAAAGCTACAATTGCCGGCCAAACTGGCGCACTTGGATGAACAAAACTGTCTAAATGTGTATCATCGTAGTCTAGTACATGTGACATAAATCCATTAACATATGCCGCATGTAACATATCTATTTTGGCATTCCGCCCAACCACTGATGCATCATTAGAATGTCCAACTACATCTGCTGTTTGAAGGATGATATCAACACCTTTATGAGTTGACCCCCCCAAGGCAACACCCAACCAATCAAGCAAACAGCGCTTCGCCTCATGAAGCGTTTGTTCGTTAATTTCTTCATTTTTGGTTGACACTACATAATCGGCGAGTGTTTTTGTAATATCCATCTTCCCATCTCCTTTTATAGTCACTTAAATCAAGGCAATTGGTTCCCCTTTAACTACCACTCAGTTAATTTCCCCTCATTTATTACTTGTTTTCCGTCTAGCCATACGCATGGCTTCATTAACAAACCATCTAAGTGTGTTTTACTATACGTATTTCCTCCAAGTGTTTGGTTATCCCCAATTGCGAAGTGAATCGTACCAAGCATTTTTTTCGATTCCTGGGAATTATCCCCAAGACGCGCTTCCCGATTCGTTCCAATAGCAAACTCCGCCAGATTAAAGGAGTATTCATCACCCTTTTCATTTAAAAATTTGAGTAAGCGTTCTGCTTCATCCCCACCAGATATTTCCACTACATATCCTTTTTCGACTTTTAGTCGTATGGGTGTAGAGATTCGACCCACATGGTGCATACTACCATCGACAACAATCGTACCATTCGCTGTACCTTCTAAAGGTGCACAGGCAACTTCTCCATCAGGAAATGCTGCAATTCCCCTTCTCTCTGCAATAATACCGGTTAACGGAAAGGATGGACGACCTTTTAAACTAAACCGAATATCTGAACCGTTTGCGGAAGTTACATGGACTTGATTACATACATCTAGGTCAGCAGAAATTTTTTCGGAAATATCGGTGACTTCCTGGTAGTCTGCTGTAGCCGCTCCAGTTATCAGTGAATTCACAGTGATTCCTCCCATGGCCAAGTAACGAACCCCGTTTTGCAATGCTTCCCGAATAGCATTAGTATGAGTAATAGCCGTTGAGCAAGCGGCAATAATCAAATCTGCTTTTAGCACTGCGCTTGCAGCCACGGCAGGTGGCTCATTTCCAAATGACGCTAGTGGTGGGATCATTACTAAAATCGGTATTGCTTGTTGATTGTGAACAGCAGTTACAAGTCCATCCTGAATTTGCGAATCAACCTTACTGTCTGTTAAAATGACAACTGTATCATTCTTTTTTACATTCATTTTAACAGGAACAGCTGCGTAGCGAAAAATTTCTAATTTCATATTTGAACCTCCATTTATAGAAAAATTAGGTTGATCATCCCCTTAAGGGGAAGATCAACTACTACCCTATAAACTATTCCCCTTTCCAAAAACCCTCTTTTTCTTTCAATTCTGACTCCGTTTCTTTGTTTGCTTTTGCATATTCTTCCGGAGAAACGTACTGAATTTTAGCATATTCATCTAATTCCTTTAAATCATTTACATATTCAGGATTTTCTACTGCCTCCTTGAATGCATCGACAAGTTTTTGGTAACGTTCTGGATACTTCTCTTTCACTTCTGCTTGTGTCCACAATCCGTATGAAGAGGAGTTGTCCGGAATGTCAAAACCTTGCTCTTTAAATGTTTTTGCATTGTCTGTTATTTGCTTCCATTTATTTGTTGATTGTTGAACACCAATCACCCGTGTTCCGTCATCAATACCCAAACTGTTGAACACACCGGCGTGAGTAAAGTCTACCTCTCCTGACAGCAAAGCCTTCCTTGCGTCACTCCCACCACCATAAGGAACAATATTAAACTCAACTCCTGTTGCTTCTTCCAATTGCTTTAATGCCAAATAATTGTTACTGGTTTTGCCACTGACACTTGCAGTTAATGTACCGGATGGCTGTGTTTTTGCATATTCAATCAATTCGTCTAGATCTGCCCATGGTGCATCATCTTGCACACGAATCATGCCTGGATCAATTGTCAAACCTCCAATTGGAACAAAATCTTCAAGAGTATAATCCACTTCCTGATTTAAATAAGAGAATTCTAAATGTGGGTTGCCGTGAATCATTATAGTATAACCGTCAGGCTTTGCTTTCGCTGCCAATGTTGAACCAATAGCAAACCCACCACCTGGTTTGTTTTCCATTATAAAATCGGTACCAAGTGCCTCCTCAAAATATGGCTGTAATTGTCGAGATGAAGTGTCAAATCCGCCGCCTGCACTAGATGGCATAATATAGCGAATATCATCATTTGGAAATCCATTTGCTGCTTCCGGTTCTCCTTCTGGTCCGGCAGATCCCCCCTCTGACCCATCATTACTTCCTGAGGATGGTTCAGTCCCACCGCAAGCAGACAACAGTAAAATAACCACTGCCATCATCAAAATCACCCATTTGTTACAAAAAATATTTTCTTTTCCTCTCATCATGCTTTCCTCCCTTTTCTTGAATCTATATTAAATGATGACTACCGACCTTTCAGCCTCTGAAACCCCTTCTTAATTAGACCTGAAAAGAGACTGACTACGATAATCGCCCATAATACCAGTGCTATTGTTGAACCAAAAAAGTAAGAAATTTCTCCTTGAGACAGCATGTATGCTCTTACAAAGTTTCCTTCAGCTATCGGCCCCAAGATCAGTGCAAGAACTAGAGGTACTACCGGATAATCGTTGATTCTCATAATGACCCCAATAATCCCGAATAAAAACATTAAACCGATGTTAAATACAGAATTGCCAACTGCAAATGCTCCAACTACGCAAAGCAACAAAATAATGGGAACTAAAAAATATGGTGGCACCCTAGTAATTGATACCATAGGTGTAGCCAGCAGGATACCTATTGGCAAAATCAGAATACTCGCCAACCCAATAGCCAAAATTATTGCGTAAGCTTCCGGTGCCTGATCAACCATTATTTGCGGCCCCGGTCGAATACCATTCAAGTAAAACGCAGCTAACATAATCGCTGCTGTTGCACTCCCAGGTACTCCAAGAGTTAGAGTGGGAATCATCGTTCCACTGGTTACTGCACTGTCACAGGCTTCTGATGCAATAATACCTTCTGGTGCTCCCTTCCCAAAAAAATCCTTGTTTTTTGAACTTTTCTTAGCAATTCCATAACTGATAAAATTTGAAGTAGCAGTCCCAACTCCCGGAATCATACCGATTCCTGTTCCTATTAATGCAGCTCGGACTATATCTTTCGGATATTTCAAAGTTTCCTTAATACCTTCAATCACATCCTTAAATGACGTTTTACCATGATTTATATTTTGAGTTACTAAGCTAGTCTTTTTTGATAAAAAAATCATTTCGGTAACAGCAAATAATCCGATTAGAATTGGCACAAACGGTACACTATCATACAACTCAATAAACCCTAGTGTGAATCGTCCTTGTGCCAAAGCTGGATCCGCAGACATTGCTGCAATAAGCAACCCGATTGTTGCAGATATTGCACCTTTTCGAATATTATCACCAACGATAGTCGCTATTAGCGTTAACCCGAATAATGCTACTAAGAACATTTCTAAAGCTCCAAATTTCAAAGCTATTGTCGACATCGGTGTAATTAAAAGTAGTACGATGATTGCTCCAATAACACCACCTAATGACGATGCTGTTCGAGCGATACCAATCGCAATAGCGGCTTTTCCTTTTTGTGCCATTGGATATCCATCCAATGCCGTAGCCGCTGCTCCCATAGTTCCAGGTGCGTTAATTAAAATTGCCGGTACGGCGCCAGCAAATTGAGCCCCAGCATAGATAGATGCCATAAAAATCAAAGCTGCTTCCAAATCAAGCCCAATTGTAAGTGGCAACATTACTGCCACAGCATTTGAGGATGAAAATCCAGGTAACGCTCCTACAACGAAACCAACCAAAAGTCCTAAAACCAAAAATATTATCGACTGTACACTAAAAAGTATTGACAAGCCACTTACGATATTTTCCAATTTCCTCCCCCTTTTCGGGTTAAAAGGTAGCTTAACATTTTAAGAATATGTAAGCGTTTACAAATTATTTAAAAATTAGATCCCATAGGCATTTATTACAACTACAATTGAATTAACTCAACCTTTAATTTTATAACCACTTAGCAATTGAAGTAGTGTTCAGAGAGACGTTTCAATATTCTTCTAATTTTATCGCTTAAAACATAATACCCGTTGGGAGTGGTAATTTAAGCAAGACTTCAAACAACATATAACTAAAACTCAACAATAGCACTAGATTAGCGATGAATAAAATTGGCCGCCTTAATCCTAATAAATAGAATAGTACTGCTAAAAAGAAGAATGTTGAAACATAAAAACCCAATTTATCAATACACAAAATGTATATAAGCAACGTAATACCACTAAATAATGGTTTTTTCCATTCCCTTACAAAGGA
>NZ_JBMERP010000059.1:0-23270 GCF_049310925.1 Virgibacillus sp. DJP39
AAGTTGGACTAATTAACTATTTTTAATAATTTTGTTTGCAATTTTTCATTTTCAACGATAATATAAACTATAAGAAAGTCTTTTAATTGGAGGGATTCATTTGATTCCTGAGGTCACAGTAAATCATCGTGAAAAAGCGTATGCCCTTCTTAAGGCTGACGCTGATAAAATTTTAAAGCTTATTGAAGTACAGATCGAAAATCTAACTATGCCTCAATGCCCTTTGTATGAAGAAGTTTTAGACACTCAAATGTTTGGTCTTTCGAGAGAAATACATTTTGCAGTACGATTGGATTTAATCAGTGGGGATGAAGGAAAAGCACTTCTCGAAAACCTCGAGAGGCAGCTTAATATACTACATGAAGCAGCACAGAATACAATTTAACAGTGTTAGGTTCCTTTGTGTGTGTTGATAACTTAGCAAAACTTTGCCGACATATTTTTCTGGCAAGGTTTTTTTATTACAGAGGGAAATAGAATTAAGGAGCAAAGATGCGGAATAATTCACACTATTCAACGCGTTGTGTTATAATAATGTGAATTTCTATTTTCTGTATTCGCAAATTACATAAAATAGGGAGAAGTATGATGATACAGAAATTAAAACAATACGATTTTACTCTTATGATAACACCGATACTTCTAGCCGGGTTTGGTATTGTTATGATTTACAGTGCAAGCATGGTTATTGCAGTGATGGATGGTCATGAAGGCACCCATTACTTTTTTAAGCAAATCCAATGGTTCGTCCTAAGTATGATAGGCTTTACTATCTGTAGCGTGTTTCCGTATAAATATTATCAAAAGCTAATGAAAATAATTGTGTTGTTTATATTAATTTTACTAGTAGGTGTGTTGATATTTGGAAAAGAGGTTAACTACGCTAAGTCCTGGTTTGACTTTGGAGCTGTAAGTTTACAACCTGCTGAGTTCGCAAAAATCGGACTCATTATCTATTTGGCTAGTATTTATTCAAAAAAACAAAATTATATTAATGACTTTAATAAAGGGGTACTGCCACCTCTTGTCCTAACAGGAATCATAATTGGCTTAATCGTCATGCAGCCTGATATTGGATCAGCTGCAATTATTTTTCTCATAGCCTGTTCTGTAATCTTCAGCTCAGGAATTCGGTTTAAACACCTATCTATACTTATACTGGTAGGGTTAATACTCATTGCAATTGCAATTCCGAATATGGTTACAGAAGAGCGACTTGCCAGGGTTACAGGTGCTTATCAGCCATTTGAAACTCCAGAATCTGACGGGTATCACCTAATTCAATCCTATTTGGCAATAGGAGTGGGTGGAATAACTGGAGAGGGACTGGGGCATAGTGTTCAAAAACTTGGTTATTTGCAAGAACCACATACTGATTTCATCATGGCAGTAATTGCAGAAGAGCTAGGTTTTGTAGGAGTAATAATCGTAATTGGGATGTTAGCAATTATTGTATTGAGAGGAATCTTTATTGCTAGAAAATGTGAGGATAGTTTTGGAGCATTGTTAGCAATTGGAATTTCTTCTATGATTGGTATACAAGCTTTTATTAACTTAGGTGCAATAAGTGGAGTATTACCAATTACAGGTGTACCATTACCATTTGTAAGTTACGGGGGGTCGTCCCTATTGGTATTGTTGACATCTATGGGGATATTAAATAACATTGCAAAAACAGTAAAGAAAAGAGAAGCAGAACCGGTTGTTGTTAATAAGAAGACAGACGATAATCGCACATTTAATAGAGGAGGAAGAAAGTCATGGACGAGTTAAAAACGATAAAAAAGGTGTTGGTGGCTAATAGAGGCGAAATAGCAATTAGAGTATTTCGCGCTTGCACGGAATTAGATATACGAACTGTAGCAATTTATTCTAGAGAAGATACAGGTTCTTATCATCGATATAAAGCTGATGAAGCATATATAATTGGTGAAGGAAAAAAACCTATTGATGCTTACTTAGACATTGAAGGAATTATTGAAACTGCAAAGCTTGTAGGCGTTGATGCGATTCATCCCGGTTATGGTTTCTTATCTGAAAATATTCAATTTGCGAAACGATGTGAAGAGGAAGGCATAATTTTCATAGGTCCAACCAGTGAACATTTGAATATGTTTGGAGACAAAGTTAAAGCTAGAAGCCAAGCAATTCAAGCTGGAATTCCAGTTATTCCTGGAAGTGATGGTCCTGTTAATTCCCTGGAGGAAGTTAGAGCTTTTGGTGAGAAAAATGGATATCCGATTATTATTAAAGCCACATTAGGTGGTGGAGGCCGCGGGATGCGAATAGTTCGCACTGAGTCGGGTCTTTCCGAAGCCTATGACCGTGCAAAATCTGAGGCCAAAGCGGCATTTGGGAATGATGAGGTTTATGTAGAAAAGTTAATTGAAAATCCGAAGCATATTGAAGTTCAGGTTATTGGTGATCAAAGTGGAAACGTTGTACACCTATACGAAAGAGATTGTTCTGTTCAAAGACGTCATCAAAAAGTGGTTGAGATTGCTCCTAGTGTATCTTTATCAGATGAATTACGATTAGATATATGTGATACAGCTGTTGAATTAATGAAAAATGTTCAGTACATAAATGCTGGAACTGTAGAATTTTTGGTGACAGATGGTGATTTCTATTTTATTGAGGTAAATCCACGGGTTCAAGTTGAACACACAATTACTGAGCTTATTACTGGTATTGATATTGTTCAAACACAAATTAAGGTTGCTGAGGGTAGAAGTTTGCATGATAAATCCATAGGAATCCCTTCTCAATCAGATATTAGAACTAACGGATATGCAATTCAGTCAAGAGTCACAACAGAAGATCCATTAAATAACTTTATGCCAGATACCGGAAAAATCATGGCATATCGAACAGGCGGCGGGTTTGGAGTTCGACTTGATGCTGGAAACGGGTTTCAGGGAGCTGAAATTTCACCTCACTACGATTCTTTGTTAGTAAAAGTTTCTACCTGGGCAATGACGTTTGAGCAGGCTGCAAATAAAATGGTCCGTAACTTAAAAGAATTTAGAATTCGTGGTATAAAAACAAATATACCTTTTTTGGAAAATGTAATCCGACACCCGGATTTTTTATCTGGAAATTACAATACAACGTTTATTGATCATACACCTGAATTATTTGTATTTTCAAAGAGAAAAGACCGTGGAACAAAAATGTTATCATACATCGGTAATACAACTGTTAATGGTTTTGAAGGACTTAATAAAAAGAAGAAACCATTATTTGTAACGCCGCCAGTACCTAAATTAGATCGGTTTCAGGAAGTTCCCCAAGGTACCAAACAAATATTAGATGAAAAGGGGCCTGAAGGTTTAGCATCATGGCTTCTTGATCAAAAGGAAGTTTTATTAACAGATACTACATTCCGTGATGCTCACCAGTCTTTACTAGCTACACGGGTACGAACGAAGGACTTGTTACAAATAGCTGAGCCAACCGCACGTCTATTACCAGAATTGTTTTCTGTTGAAATGTGGGGCGGAGCTACATTTGATGTTGCTTACAGATTCTTAAAAGAAGATCCTTGGGACAGGCTTTTGAAATTACGCGAAAAAATGCCAAACGTACTGTTTCAAATGCTTCTACGTTCTAGTAATGCTGTGGGATACAAAAATTATCCTGATAACGTAATCAAAAAATTCGTACAGGAAAGTGCCACGGCTGGAATAGATGTATTTAGAATATTTGATAGTCTTAACTGGGTAGAAGGGATGAATTTAGCCATTCAATCTGTCAGGGAAAACAATAAAATTGCTGAGGCTTCCATGTGCTATACAGGAGATATTTTGGATAAAGGCCGTACAAAATATGATCTGGACTACTATCTAAATTTGGGAAAAGAATTGGAAAATGCGGGTGCGCACATTCTGGGTATTAAAGATATGGCTGGCTTATTAAAGCCTGAAGCAGCTTATCAATTAATTTCAACGTTAAAAGAATCGATTTCCATCCCGATTCATTTGCATACGCATGATACAAGCGGAAATGGCACTTACATGTATGCAAGGGCAATCGAAGCTGGGGTTGATGTTGTTGATGTAGCAAATTCCTCAATGGCAGGTCTGACATCACAACCAAGTGCACAAACGCTTTATCACGCTTTAGAAGGCAACAATAAACAACCAAAAATTAATATAGGTTCGTATGAAAAATTGGGACATTATTGGGAAGAAGTACGTGAATACTACCAGGACTTCGAAAGCGGTATGAAAGCACCTCATACAGAAATTTATTATCATGAAATGCCAGGGGGACAATATAGTAACCTTAAACAGCAAGCTAAAGCTGTTGGGCTCGAGGAACGCTGGAACGAAGTAAAAGCGATGTTTAACAATGTTAACCTTATGTTTGGTGATGTTATTAAAGTTACTCCTTCTTCAAAGGTCGTTGGAGATATGACCTTGTTTATGGTTCAAAATAACTTGAATGAAGATGACATTTATGAACGTGGAGAATCAATAGATTTCCCTGATTCAGTAATCGAGTTTTTCCAAGGCTACATCGGGCAACCGTATCAGGGATTCCCTAAAGAACTACAAAGAATAATACTAAAAGGGAAGAAAGCAATTAAAGTTCGGCCAGGTGAATTACTAGAACCAATTAACTTCACTTCATTGAAGGAATCGTTATTTAAAACGTTGGATCGTCAGGTAACAAGTTTTGATATAATTTCTCACGCTCTATATCCAAAAGTATTTATGGATTATCATCGGTTTTATGAAACGTATGGTGATATGTCGGTATTGGATACTCCTACATTCTTATACGGAATGAAGTTAGGTGAGCAGATAGAGGTAGAAATTGAGCAGGGAAAAACATTAATTGTAAAACTGGTTTCTATATCTGAACCTCATTTTGATGGAACGCGTGTTATTTACTTTGAATTGAATGGACAGTCACGTGAAGTGGTTGTAAAAGATGAGAATGTTAAATCACAACTCGTTATGAAGCAACAAGCCGATTCAACTAATCCTAAGCATATCGGTGCTACAATGCCTGGAACTGTTTTAAAGGTGATTTGCGAAAAAGGTGATAAAGTTAAAAAAGGTGATTACCTGTTAATAACTGAAGCGATGAAAATGGAAACAACCGTCCAGGCGCCATTTGATGGAGTAATAAAATCAGTTCACTTTGAAAATAATGAAACCATTAAAGTGAATGATTTGCTAATAGAATTTGAATAACCAAACAAGAGGACAGCTACCATTATGGAAGCTGTCCTCTTTTATCTATTTGTGACCAGTTAGTTACTTGAATCGTTCGTGTTTTGCACTTCTGTTCGAAAGTAAGATGAAATAACTTAACATTGCGAAGTAACAAGAAATTACAAAAGCATGCATAAGTGCAATTCCAAGGTTTAACATTGTAAAAATAATCATTGCTCCAAAAAACACTTGCAGGCAAATGAGTCCTAAGGTTACTGACCATCCCCATATCATAATGCGATTGCTACGATAGTTCTTCATCATTTTAACAAACAATACAATAGTCCAAACAAATAATAATCCTGCTGCTAAACGATGTCCCATATGAATCCACTGATCTAGTCTGAAATCAGAAAATTGCAGGGGGGAATTATTTGTGCACATTGGCCAGTCTCCGCATACAAGGCTTGCTTCTGCATGTCGTACTAATGCCCCAGTATATACAACAAATAATGTATAGATTGTAATGGCATAAATCTCAATTCGATGTCTCTTCTCTATAAATAGTGATTTTGCATCGAACTTCTTATCTATCTCAAATATTAGTAATGTTAATAAAAAAATGGAAGCAAAAGAAATTAAGGATATACCAAAGTGAGCAGCTAACACAAATTCTGATTGCGACCATATAACTGCCGCTGCTCCAATTAATGCCTGGGCCAGCAAAAAGAAAATTGACATGAAAGATAAGAACTTCACTTCCCGAACATGTCCTAACTTTTTCCAGGCTAATACTGACAATGCGATAACGATAAATCCAACACCGCCAGTCACCAGACGATGGCTGAGTTCAATTACAAGTTCGGGGGTTATGTTTGTAGGTAAAAACTGCCCTTCACATAAAGGCCAACTTGATCCACACCCATCTCCTGATTCTGTTTTAGAAACAAGAGCCCCGCCAATTAATACAAAGAACATGCCTATCGTAGCAAGTATTGATAGCCATTTTATTGTTTTGATCATAGAGATGCCTCACTTTATTTGGGATAAGTAAACAAAAATGTATAATAATAATGATATACATGTCGAACTAGTTTCATTTTGATACTTAATGATAATACTACATTAACTAACAAAGCAATGGATAACGAACTGAAAGTAAACTTTTACACACAATTGTCATATTATCACGTTTTATCGTTCTTTTCATTACAAAAAAATAAAAAACGCTTGCATTGTAAGCCATATTTTGCTAGAAATATTATAGGGGTTAGATCATCAAACAATCATTATAAAAGCCCAGTACATGGGAATACTATTAGGTATTAACATAATCTAGGTGAAAGCAAAACGATAAGTTTGTTTTGAACTAAACACTTCACAATCTTGTCACATATATAATGCTAAAAAGCGAAATATGAATATATGGTAAATAGATTGTGTTACAAATTCATGATACAATTAAGGTTATACATAGGATACTTTGGGAGATAGTATGTAGTAATGCTATTCTTCCATCATATGTTCTGTATAATTTTGTGCCTTTATGTTGGGAAGTTAAAGGGGGGATATATGGAATGAATAAAGTGGAAACAACTGCTTCACCATTGATAGGTAAGGTTACTAAGTCAAAAAATAAAGAAATTACGCTGCTTGCAGATATTAAGTCCCTCATTAAAGTAGGAATAGTGAACTCTAATCTGATAACAACATTTACAGGGTTTTGGTTAGCTCTATATTTTACTAATAGTTCGTTTATCGAAAATTGGGATGTTTTTCTGCTTACAATGATAGGTACTGCCTTAGTAATTGCTGGTGGGTGTATACTTAATAATTGGTATGATCGTGATATTGATCCTATTATGTCAAGGACAAAGTCCAGACCTACAGTTACGGGTTCTATTGCGTTAAACCATATCCTAATACTAGGTATTTCGGCAACAAGTATAGGTTTAATTCTTTTATTGCTAACAACTGTACAGGCAGCAATTTTTGGTTTCTTTGGCTGGTTTACATATGTTGTATTATATACAATGTGGTCAAAGCGCAAATACACGCTAAACACGGTAGTTGGCAGTTTTTCTGGTGCGGTACCTCCGTTAATTGGTTGGGCAGCAATTGATCCAAACCTCCATATTGCAGCGATAGTATTATTTTTGATCATGTTTATCTGGCAGACACCACATTTTCTCGCTTTAGCAATGAAGAAGTGTGAAGAATACAAAGCTGCTGGTATCCCGATGCTTCCAGTTGTACATGGGTTTGAATTTACAAAACGTCAAATGGTTGTTTATACTGCATGTCTTTTACCATTGCCATTTTATTTGGTTTCACTTGGTACAACGTTTGTTGTCATTGCGACATTGCTGAATGTTGGATGGTTAACACTTGGACTTAGTGGTTTCTTTATGAAAAATGACCTTAAGTGGGCAAACTTGATGTTTATTTATTCGTTGAACTATTTAACTATTTTATTTTTGATGATGGTAGTTGTAACATTTGATTTCCCCTTTTAGTTAAGTTTAACTTATGATATCCCTTATTGCCTTAGTCACAAAATTATGTAAGGAAGAAACGAAGAGAAAGAGAGGTATGATTACATGAAAGGTTGGATGGGAAAATTTCGATCTCTAACATTGTTAGGTTCATTAGCGCTTATTCTTTCAGGATGTGGTCAAGAAAATTTAAGTGCATTAATACCTAAAGGATATGGGGCAGAGCAGTCATTAGATTTAATTATCCTAACTACAGTTGTTATGTTGTTTGTCCTTGTAATTGTAATGATCTTATATGTTACAGTTCTGGTACGTTTCCGTAAAAAGAAAGGGGATAAGGATTTCATCCCTAAGCAAGTTGAAGGAAACAAAACCCTTGAAACAATCTGGACCATTATTCCAATCATATTATTGATTATTATTGCTGTACCTACAGTAACTAAAACTTTTGAACTGGCTGATGAATCAAACGCAGATGATTATCTAAATGTTGAAGTTACAGGAAATCAGTATTGGTGGCATTTTAATTACGAAGGTAAAGAAATTCAAACCAGTCAGGATTTGTATATCCCAACCGGTGAAAGAGTTTATCTGAACATGCAATCCTCAGATGTTATCCATTCATTCTGGGCACCAGCTATATCCGGTAAAATGGATGTAAATCCTGAAAATGAAAACACAATGTTTATTGAAGCCTATGAGGAAGGCGTGTATTCGGGCAAGTGTGCTGAATTATGCGGACCATCCCATGCTTTAATGGACTTTAAAATTATTGCTGTCAGCCCTGAAGAATTTGACCAGTGGGTAGAAGATATGCAGAACGTTGATCCTAAAGCAGTAGTTGAAGGTGACACTGTCCAGCAGGGTCAGGCTTTGTTCCAGGAAAACAACTGTATGGGTTGTCATGCGATTGGTTCCTCTCCAGTTCAAGTAGGGCCAAATTTAACAAACTTTGGGCAACGTTCAGAAATTGCAGGTATTCTTGAACATGACAAGGAAAACCTTATCAGTTGGATTATGCATCCTGAAGATTTCAAGCCTGATAACAATATGACAGGTAAATATCCTGAATTGTCTAAAGAAGAAGCAAGTAAAATTGCTGATTATTTATTACAATTAAAACCGTCTAGTATATCCCCTGATGATGCAGGGAAGTAGTAAAAGCAAATATGTTATAGAAGTATGAGGGAGGTTAAAGTAGTGAGTAATGCAGCTACTCATAAGAGAGGCTTTGGATCTGTCCTATGGGATTACTTAACAACGGTCGATCACAAAAAGATTGCACATTTATATTTATTCGGCGGTGGTTTTTTCTTCCTAGTCGGCGGGCTCGAGGCTATGTTAATTCGTATACAATTAATGCAGCCAAATAGTGATTTTTTAAGTAATGGTTTATACAATGAAATATTAACAATGCACGGAACAACAATGATATTTTTGGCGGCGATGCCGTTGATTTTTGCACTAATGAATGCGGTAATTCCTTTGCAGATTGGAGCTCGAGATGTCGCGTTCCCATTTATTAATTCATTAGGTTTTTGGCTGTTTTTATTTGGTGGACTTATTTTAAATTGTAGTTGGTTCCTAGGCGGCGCACCCGATGCTGGTTGGACTTCCTATGCTCCACTGTCTATCATATCGCCAGGTCATGGTGTCGATTTCTATGTAATAGGACTTCAAATTGCAGGTGCCGGTACCTTAATTGGTGGCATTAACTTTTTGGTAACTATTGTTAATATGCGTGCACCTGGTATGACGTATATGAGAATGCCATTGTTTACGTGGGCTTCTTTTATTACAAGTGTACTTATTTTATTTGCATTTCCAGCATTAACTGTTGGACTTTTCTTACTTATGTTTGATCGTATGTTCGATGCAGCATTTTTTGATGTAACCCTTGGAGGAAACGCAATTATCTGGGAGCATATATTCTGGATTTTCGGACATCCTGAGGTTTACATCCTGATATTACCGTTATTCGGGCTGTTTAGTGATATGTTTTCAACATTTTCAAAAAAACGTTTATTTGGTTACACTGCGATGGTGTTCGCAACTATGTTAATTGCATTTCTAGGATTCATGGTTTGGGCTCATCACATGTTTACTGTTGGTCTTGGGCCGGTAGCTAACTCAATTTTTGCTATTGCAACAATGGCTATTGCAGTCCCAACGGGTATTAAAATATTTAACTGGCTTGCAACAATGTGGGGCGGTCAAATAACCATTAACTCCGCAATGCTGTGGGCTCTTGGTTTTATACCAACATTCACATTAGGTGGTATGACTGGTGTAATGGTTGCCTCTGTTGTAGCAGATTATCAATACCATGACAGCTATTTCGTTGTAGCCCATTTCCATTATGTTATTGTTGGTGGAACAGTTTTTGGTATTTTCGCCGGCCTTCATTATTGGTGGCCAAAAATGTTTGGTAAAATTCTGCACGAAGGAATGGGTAAGCTTACCTTTTGGACATTCTTAATCGGTTTCCATTTAACATTCTTTATTCAACATTTCTTAGGACTTATGGGAATGCCACGCAGATACTCAACTTATGAGGCTGACATAGGGTTGGATTTAGGAAACTTAATTAGTACAATTGGTGCTTTCTTTATGGCTTTTGGTGTAATTGTGTTTGTAATCAATGTATTTTACACGGCAGCCAAAGGTGAACAAGCTCCAGACGATCCATGGGATGGTCGTACATTGGAATGGGCAACATCATCTCCACCTGCACACTATAACTTTAAGCAGGTACCTTTAGTACGTGGACTAGATCCTCTATGGGTAGAAAAAACAGAAGGGAAAGGTAAAATGACACCTTCAGAACCACTAGGTGATATTCATATGCCAAACCCATCTATTTTACCATTTATGATGTCTCTTGGTTTATTTATTGCCGGTTTTGGATTTATATACCAGGTTGATAACAAATCGTGGTTAATTCTAGTGTTTATAGGAATGGGTATTACACTAGGAAGTATGCTAACGCGTTCATTAAAAGATGATTTAGGTCATCATATAACAAAAGAAGAACTTGAAAGGGAGGCTGACTGATATGAGTCATGATCATTCCTTAAATCCAGAAACAATGCCAAATAATCCGGAGAAAGCTACTCTTGAAGGCAAGAATAAATTTTTAGGATTTTGGTTCTTTCTAGGTGGAGAAACTGTTTTATTTGCAAGTTTATTTGGTACGTATCTTGCATTGCGTAATGCTACAGCTGATGGACCAACAACAAATGAATTATTCGGCTTAGAACTAGTGTTTATAATGACTGTACTATTGTTAACTAGTTCGTTGACCAGTGTTTATGCGATTTATCATATGAAAAATAACGATTATCGTAAAATGACTACATGGTTTATTGTTACAATTGTACTGGGATTTACGTTCTTAGGTTGCGAAATTTATGAGTTTAATCACTACATTCATGAATATGGATTCACCTTCTCTACGTCAGCATTTGGATCAGCCTTTTATACATTGGTTGGATTCCATGGTGGACACGTACTTTTCGGTTTACTTTGGATGATAGCATTGCTAGTGCGTAATGCGAAACGTGGATTAAACTTATATAATGCTCCAAAGTTTTATGTAGTAAGTTTATATTGGCACTTTATCGATGTTGTCTGGGTATTTATCTTTACTGTAGTATACCTTATGGGAAAGGTGGTTTAATAAATGGTTGAAAACACCAGTTCCAAAAAAGTAGACTCATTTCAAAAAAGAAAAAACAAAGAAGAAATGAAGACCCAATTAATTACATTCGCATTAATGATTGTATTTACATTAATAGCATTTGGAATCGTAGTAGGAGAACTAATGCCAAAAATGTTTGTTATTCCTACTATCCTTATTCTTGCTTTTGTTCAAGTTGCTTTTCAATTGTATTATTTCATGCACCTGAAAAATGCTGGACATGAAATGCCTGCTAACATGATGTATGGTGGTATGTGGGCTGCACTATTGACAGTGTCAGGATTAGTGCTATTAGTATGGTGGTAGGGTAGTAATTAAAAAGGCTGGGGATCCCCAGCCTTTTTAATTATTTACAAAATCCATTGTTAGTAATTTGTCACATTCAATTATGTGTATGTTTCTATTTTGAGTTATACTATAGAGAATAAGCCGTACTATGGGGTGAAATATTATGTGGTTAGAAATACAAATTTTTGGTTTTCGTGGGCTTTGGAGTCCATATTATATGATTTTTGTTATACTATTAGCATTAACGTACTTTTTATTAACAGGTAAGTATAGAGGACAGAACGAAAAACCTAGTTCCAAACAACAAATTTATTTTTACCTGGCTATGGTATTACTTTACGTAGTGAAAGGTTCGCCAGTTGATTTGCTCACACATATAATGCTAACAGCACATATGATTCAAATGGCAATCTATTATTTGATATTCCCTATATTGATCATTAAGGGAATACCAGTGTGGGTATGGAGGAAGATCCTTAAACTTCCAATTGTAAGGCCGATAGTTAATTTATTTACAAAACCTATTATTTCATTGTTACTGTTTAATACATTATTTTCTCTTTATCATATACCAGAAGTGTTCGATTTTGCTAAATCTTCACCAGTGGTTCATGCAATCGTATCCACTGTGATATTGATTGCAGCGTTTATTGTCTGGTGGCCAATTGTGACACCAGTAGAGGAGTATGATACTATTCCTCCAATTCTAAAGATTGCATACATCTTTGCGAACGGGGTGTTAATTACACCAGCCTGTGTTTTGATAATATTTGCAGATGCACCACTTTTTGCCACATATAGTGAAAGTGGATCTTGGATTCAAGCTTTAAGTTTATGTGTTCCTACAGATATTTTAACAGGTATATCGGGCACACTAACTGGACCAGAGATGTTCTCTCCAATGACCACTCTAGAGGATCAACAGCTTGGTGGAATAATTATGAAGCTAATGCAGGAAATCACGTATGGTTTTATTTTAGCTAGAGTTTTCTTTTCATGGTTTTCACGAGAAAGCTTAAAGGTTGACGTGATTACAGAGCCATCATCAGTAAATTAGGACTATACTCCTTCACATGTTAATGTGAAGGGAATTTTTAATTGCCTAAAGCAATAGAATTAATCAGAGAAAGGGTTTTTAAAAATTATGTTATTACCTACGATTAGCACCTTCTTTATTCTCTTAAGTGCCAGTCTTGTTGCATTTGGATGGCGTTTTATCATTAAAGGTAAGCCAAAGAAACATAAGAAAACCATGATAGCAGCAGCTATTAGTGCATTACTTTTTTTTATTATTTACGTGTCCCGAACAGCATTTGTTGGAAATACTAGTTTTGGAGGGCCAGAAAGTATAGAAATATATTACACTATATTTTTGATATTCCATATATTTCTAGCTACAACAGGAGCTATTTTCGGAGTGATTACGATAACATTAGCTCTAAAGAGAAAGATAACTATACATCGAAAAATCGGACCTGTTACAAGTGTTATATGGTTCTGTAGCGCTATTACCGGAGTAATGGTATATCTACTTCTGTATGTTATATATGATGGTGGAGAAACCACAAGTATGTTAAAAGCGATATTAGGTGGTTGAAACAAAATAAAGTGAGAACAACTTTAATGTTACTCTCACTTTATTTTTGGTTTGCTAACCTTTTAGATTTTCAAGTTCCATTTTATGATTCCAGCTTCTTTCGCTGAATTGAATGCAATAACGAATAATGGTCCCAGAATAAATCCTAATATCCCTAAAAGTTGCAGGCCTAAAAACATTGCTATCAATGTTGCGAGAGGGGATAAACCAATATGACGTCCCATCACTTTTGGTTCTACTATTCTTCTGATTGCAAGTAGAACTATTGCTAGAGTTGCTAGTTTCACTCCTAAAGAAATATCTCCGGAAAGGAGTACAAATATAGACCAGGGTCCTAAAATAATAATAGAACCAATAATTGGTATGAAGTCTATTAACCAGATTATGAGTGACATAATAATTGCGACTTCTGGTGCTATTATAAATAATCCAATTAACGAAGCTGTGAATATTACTAGGCTTACAAGAAACTGCGCTTTTAGAAAACCTAAAGTAACGTTTGCTAATCGTTGGTTCATGTACTTGACCTTATCAGCGGTTTCCTCTGTCATCAAGTTATAGAAGTTTTTTCTTAATATCGGAAGTTCAAGCATAAATAAAAATAATGCAATTAAATAAACTAGAAAACTGATTAGGTATTGTGGTACTTTTGCGAAAATTTCAGCTATATTATCAATAGTTATTTTTTCTTTGGCTGTATTACTTAAGGAAGTTAGGTTATCTTCAAAGCTCTTCGATATTTGGGAAACAAATTGGGGTGGCAGGTTTTTGGAGTAATTCTGAAAATCATTTTCCCAATCTCCATACAAATCATTTAACTCATTAAAATGTTCAGGTACTTCCTCTACAAACGTTACAACTTGTGTAACTGCTTTTGTAACAATAAAGGTGCCAGCAATTCCTAACGCTATCAAAAACAGAATGAAAATAATGATAACAGCCGACTTTCGTGTCAGGTTTGACTTTTTCTGAACAAATTTAACAGTAGGATTAAGTACTAAAGCAGTAAAAAATGCTACTAAAAGAGGCACAGAAATAGGTAAAATGAAATATAAGATCACCACTAAAAGCAAACCGACAATAGTAAGTTTCCATTGACGTTTTGTTATAGAACGGAACAATGTAGTTAGATGTCTCCTTTCGAGAACGTGCGATTACAAGCTTATAAACTAGTATATCGTATATAGGTGAAAAACTGAACATAATAAAAGAAAATTTACAGACAGAAACAACTGCCCAAAGTATCTATGGGCAGTTGTACATGTTATTGTTTGTAGTTTTCGATGTCTAATTTCAGTTTTTCAACTATCCCAGTCGCTCTTTCGACCAGGCTTTTTGGAAAGTCTTCACTTTCGCCGTATTCAATACCGTGTGGGTAATAATGCTTTCCAAGTAATGGAGCCATTAATTTTATTACAGCATTCCCACGGTCCACATCCCCCTCAACAGCATAACCCAGTATGCGAATATAATATGTAATATTTTTTTCTTTTGATCCAATTTTGTAATCATAGGTAACACGGTCATAGTCCCATTGTCCTGCGCGAATAAATGCGTGTTCACCCATAAAATGATCTAATGGTTTTAAATCAAAAATTGAATCCTCAATGCCATTTACCTCTATCTTCATTTTTTTACACCTCACATAATTATCCTTGCTATCACTATAATAGTACGAAATAGTGAAAGTTGCAATCGAAAAGAGGTCACACCAGTGTAAATATATAAATTCCTGATTGAATTTAGTATGCTTCAGGAGTAATAGGTAAATTGGTACTATAAAAACGTCTCTATCAAATGATAAACTATGATTTAAATGCATGGATTTAAGATTTGTACATATATATGGTAAAACATAAACTATAAATCATTGTAGAAAGTAAAAAGGAGAAGTATTTATGCGATTAATTCGTTCCATTATCATACTTTCTTTGCTAGTTTTAATTGGATATTATCTATTAGAAGTTAATAATGAACCGCAAGATTATTCTGTACAAGAGAGTAGTTTGAAACTTGAAAATAGAACTAGCTTATTAGAGACAAAGTTGGTTCCAAAGAGAGAAAAGCCAACCAGAAAATTTGGAAACGAATTGTTTCAATGGATAGGCAAGGACATAAAACAACTATCCGAAAGTTTTGGTGAACCTGTTCGTAAGGATTTGAGTGCATATGGCTACGAATGGTGGGTCTATACCAATAATGAACAAAAATATATTCAATTTGGTGTTTTAGATAATAAGGTAATTACAATTTACGTAACTGGAAAAGACTTGTATGCAAATCAACTATACGCAGGACAGCCGTATCAAGAAGTTAATAAACAGTTTTCTTTTAAGGATAAGGTTTCCATGTCCCAGGGAATTTCAACTTATACATTTAAGCTAAATAATGAAGAAATGCAAATGCGGCCATTAGTAAAAGTGGCTGAAAATGTTTTTGTGCAGTATTATTTCGATACGTTCACTTCAAAACTTTCGGCTGTTAGAGTTTCAACTGGAGAAGTTCTTTTAAAACAGAGGCCATATTCTATTGAATATCGTGGAAAGCTACCTGCAAAATCCAATCTTTCAGATGAAGAATGGAATAAAATAGAGAGCGGTATGGAACAACAAATATTTTCAATAACAAATATAATTCGTAGTCAATTTGATAAATCGAGTTTAAACTGGGGTGAATCAGTAAGTAAAGTGGCTTTTCTGCACAGTAAGGATATGGCTGAAAATAATTATTTTTCCCATTATGGATTAAATGGGGATGGATTAAAGGAGCGCCTTGCTGCACAGAAAGTATATTATCTATCCGCAGGTGAAAATATAGCAGCCCAGTATCCGGATGCACCAGCTGCAGTTCAGGGTTGGTTAAATAGCGAAGGCCACAGGAAAGCTTTGTTAGAGAGTGACTATACTCATCTGGGTGTAGGTGTTTACCATTTTTATTACACACAAAACTTCCTGCAAAAATAAATTTAGTGAAGTTAAATACCTGAAGGGGCCATTATATTATAATGGCCCCTTCAGTTTTTTTTGCTGCAAGGAAAGTTTTACTACTTTCCTTACTACTTTAAATGCAACTAAGTTTTTCCCATTAAGGTTTGGCATTATGTCGAGTTATCTAATACTTAAAATCACAATCAAGTATGGTTGGGCATAAATTATTAATAGTAGCTAAACAATCGTTGAGGTGATTGGAATGACTGAAAATATATTAGATCCAACTATTTTAGAATTTCGTGCGTTTTTAAATAAAAATCCAAAGCTAATTAAGGAAATTAGGAATGGCGGAGAATCAATTCAGAACTATTATGAAAAATGGGTACTGCTTGGTGAATCTGATCCTTATTGGGATAAATACAAGCAGGTAGAAAAGAAAAAAACAGATAAAAAAAATAATCAATCTACATTTAATTTAGTCGAAAAGCTAAAAAAATGGGGCGAAGAAGCAGACATGGATCAAATTCAAGAACGGGTTAAGCAATGGGATCAAACAATTTCACTAGTTCAAGGAATGCTTAATCAATACCAGGAAGGCAAACAAGAAAAGGTACCAAGTCGGGGATATTATGACAATAAATATAGGGATTGAGATGAGAGCAAATGGATATAAACTGTTACCACTTTTTAAAGTCAGATCAAACCCTGTTAAAGTTTGTAAGGTATAACCCAATTTGGTACAGATACCTTACACGTGATCCGAGCAGGATAGATGAAGTTGAAAAAGAAGCAAAAAAATTTTATAACAAAACCTTTCCCCAACAGGTGGAAAGAGCAAATAGTCAACTGTCCATGATGAAAATGTTAATTGAATTTGCAAATATGGATGATTAAATTAGAAATACATTTTAATAAGTACTAGAAAATGGTAAGATAAAGTAGGGGTGATGGTGATGATTGGAACAATGGAGATTGTTGAAATTCTTGATCGTTCTGAAGTTCTTGGTGAAATGATCTTGCAGTCAGACGTAATGGAAGCATACAACAATGCTCAACAGTCCTTAAATGAAGACGAAAAGTCCCAAAAGCTTATAAAAGCTTTTGCAGATATAAAGAACCAATATGAGGATGTACAACGCTTTGGAAGGTACCATCCAGATTATAGTGTTATTATGAAACAAGTGCGTACTATCAAGCGTGAAATGGACATGGATGATCGGGTTGCAGCTTTTAAAATAGCTGAAAGAAATCTCCAAAAATTGCTTGACGAAATAAGTTCGAACGTAGCAATGAGTGTAGGAGACATGATTAAGGCTCCAAAAGACGGGGCCGCGCTATCAGATGGTGGATGTGGCTGTGGTTCAGGTAGTAGCGGATGTGGTTGTAAAGCTTCATAAGGGTTGTCGTGTCAACTGTTATTTGTTAAACTAATGAAAATGATTAGGTTAGTGAGGATATACTATGAGAACAGAGAGACAAGGGATTATTGTTTGGTTTCAACATATGAAAAATCTTAAGCAGATTAGAAGATATGGTCATCTACTTTATTCATCTAAAAAGCTTAAGTATGCAGTAATCTACGTTAATCAGAAAGATATGGAAGATACAGAGCATAAATTACTTAAGTTATCTTTTGTGTCTAAAGTTGACAGATCACATAAACCATTTATTCGTACAGATTATGAAAATGCTAAACCTGATAAAGCAAAAGAATATGATTATAAGATGGGTATCTAGACTAATCCCGGGAAATGAAGTTACTGTACAAATGGTTGGTCGATATAGGTACCTGATAAAGAATTACAAAAAAAACCTGCAGATATAATATCTGCAGGTCTTTTTGTTCTTTAAAACAAAAAGTAAAGGGAGAGGAGAAATCAGAAGAAGAACTTATGGGGAATGTAAGTCTTCTTCTTCACGTGAAACAACTTAGCAAAGCATCTGCTGTTTCATTTTTCTAGTATGTACATGAAAAAGATTTATATACAAATGATTAGTAGTTTTTTTATAAAAGTATTTGTGGTAGGATTAATGTCGAACTATGTTCTAATAGAGGTGATCAAATGAGAGTTATAGCAGGTACATTAAAAGGGCGACAACTGAAAGCTGTTCCGGGTAATAAAACAAGGCCCACTACTGATAAGGTAAAAGAAGCGATTTTTCAAATCATTGGACCTTTTTTTGACGGAGGCTATTGTTTAGACCTGTTTGCTGGTAGCGGCTCACTAGGAATCGAGGCTCTTAGTAGAGGGATGCAGCATACTGTTTTCGTGGATAAACAGTCGAAAGCTATCCATACTATTCATGAGAACATACGCGACTTAAACCTTGAAAGCAATACAGAAGTTTTCCGAACAGATGCCACACGTGCAATTCACGCCGCTTCAAAAAGGGGCTTGCAATTCGATTTAATTTTACTTGATCCTCCATATAGTAAGGCTGATTATGGTGAACTATTAAATGAAATTGTAAAGCTAAATCTAATAAAACAAGAAGGCTATATTTATTGTGAACACGATCAGAATGAGGTTCTGCCTAAAAACCCTACACATTATACATTGGTCAAACATGCGGCTTATGGGGGGACAATAGGCGTTAGCTTATATCAAAAAACATAGAAAGAAGGGTTCGAATGAGTGGATTAGCAATTTGTCCAGGCAGTTTTGATCCAGTTACATATGGACATTTAGATATTATACAAAGAGGAGCTCGTATATTCGATCAGGTAGTTGTTGCAGTGTTCAATAATCAGGGGAAGAATCCATTATTTACGGTTGAAGAACGTGTTTATTTGTTAGAAGAGTCTACGAAAGATATGCCTAATGTTACAATTGATGCTTGTAATGGGCTGCTAATTGATTATGCAAAACAAAAGAATGCTAATGCCATTCTTAGAGGTTTACGGGCAGTTAGTGACTTTGAATATGAAATGCAAATAACTTCGATGAATCGAAAGCTTGATGAGAATATTGAGACATTTTTCATGATGACAAACAATCAATACTCCTTTCTTAGCTCTAGTATTGTAAAGGAAGTGGCTAAGTATAAAGCAAATGTTTCAGATCTAGTACCGCCAATCGTAGAAAAAGAATTACAAAAAAAATACAAGTGATGAAAAATATTGTGGGACTAAAGGCAGGTTACCTTTTTATCCCTACAATATTTTTTTGTTTTCTGGCAGTTGTCTGCTTAAAAGTATGAAAAAAGCTAAGCTTAAAGCAAGTATCGTAATAATTGGTCCGAAAGTTTGAAGTGTTTCCAGAGTGATTTGCCAAAAACCTGGTTGTTGATTACCCATGACAGGTAAATCATCTAATTTTATAGTTTTTTGTTTTAAATATAATGGTTGATACAATAGAATAACTAATAGGCTTGCAAATGTACCGTGAAGTATTCTGGCATAAAAATAGGGAGAAAAACGTATATCAGACTTAGCCAGAATGCTTGCTACTTGAGCCTGAATAGAAAACCCGTTAAATCCCAAGATAAAACTTACCGCTACCACCTTAGCTATAAGTGGATCTGCAGCAACCTTAGTAATCATATCTGAACCTATTGTTATCTCAAAAAGACCTGAAAAAATCGGTAATGCCAATTCAGCAGGCATAGAAAAAATATGAAGGACATAAGTAAATATGTTTGCAATAAGGGGAGAAACGCCGATAATAAATAAAAGCTTGATAAGAACTGAAAAAAATATGATGAATCCTCCAACCATTATGAGTGTTTTAATTGAGTTAAGTACAGCATCTCCAAAAATTTCTCCAAATGGTTTCGAATTAGTAATTCTGTTTGAATGCATTTCTTTAAATGCCTGAACTAAAGATACCTTTGATCTATTGTATCGATGTCTTTCTTCTTCTTCTTCTTTTCTCCCATAAAAACGCATGCAAATTCCAACTAGAGCATTTCCTACATAATGACTTACAGCCAGTAATATACCAAGTTTTGTGTCGTAAAAGAACCCCACCGCAACTACTCCAAATATAAATAATGGACTCGAAGCATTTGTGAAGGAAACAAGCCGTTCTCCTTCAATTCTTGTAATTTGTTTTTCTTCACGAAGGCGAACAGTGATTTTTGCTCCTGTAGGATAACCGCTGGCCATTCCCATTGCCCATGCAAAACTACCAACCCCAGGTACGTTAAATAACGGACGCATAATAGGCTCAAATAGGACACCAATAAATTTAACAACTCCAAACGCAATTAATAACTCAGCAGTTATAAAAAAGGGGAGTAGAGAAGGAAATACTTTTTCCAACCACATGTTTAACCCACGTAAACTAGCTTTAAATGCTTCATCAGGATAAGTAATGAGTGCAAAAGTCATGAATAAGGTTGTACTAGCTAAGAGTAAACTAATCATCATTTGTTTCAACATAAAGCCCCCTAGTGAACGAGCTCACTCTGTACATATATTTTTTGTAGTAGTAGAATGATTTTAGCTTGTAACGATTAGCAAAATAATATATATTAATTTCCATATTTGTTAAACTAATAAATACAAGCTTTTTATCACTATACGCTTTCGATATACGCATTTATGCTTAATTTTTTTAACGAATGTTTTTTATCGAGGTTCTAAAGGAGTTTTTATATGAAGTTTACGAAACGCCATTTGGTGTACCTGATGGTTGTAATTGTCATAGCGTTCTTTCTCTCATCTTATAAACTGCCTTATTATGTTTATAAACCTGGGGATGCGGATGCACTGAATCCAATTATCGAAGTTGATGATGGGTTTGAAAGTGTTGGAGACATGCATCTTGTAACTGTAAGAGGTGGTCAGGCTACACCAATTCAATATGCTGTAGCTAAAGTATTGCCTCATCATGAGATTTATCCTATAAAGGAAATCCGTCCAGAAGGAGTGTCTGAGGAAGAGTATTTTCATGTGCAACTTCAAATGATGGAGAGTTCTCAGGAGGCAGCAAAAGTTGTAGGATATACTGCTGCTGAGGAGAAAATTGAAATTAACTACAATGGAGTTTACGTTGTTTCCATAATTGAAGGAATGCCAGCAGATGGAATTTTGAAAAAGGGTGACCGAATTATAGGGATCGCAGGAAAAGAAATTAATAAATCAAATGAACTAATTAACTTTGTAGAAGGAAAAAAAGCTGGTGATACCATAACTTTGGAAATAGTGCGCGACAAGGAGAAGATAACGAAAGAAATTGAACTGGAAGCATTTGAAAAATTAGATAATAAAGTGGGGATTGGGATTCAGTTGGTTACTGATCGAAGTGTTGAAGTTGACCCTAACGTTACATTTTCAAGCGGTAATATCGGTGGTCCTAGTGCAGGTTTGATGTTTTCTCTTGAGATATATGATCAGTTGACAGAAAAAGATATCACGAGTGGATACCAAATATGCGGAACAGGAGAAATAGACTATGAAGGAAATGTGCAGCGAATTGGTGGAATAGACAAAAAAGTAATTGCGGCTGATGATGAAGGATGTAAAGTCTTTTTTGCACCCAATGAGAACGGCGCAAAAGGTTCCAATTATGAAGTAGCCAAAAAATCGATAAAAGAAATCGATACCAACATGGAAGTTGTACCAGTGGATACATTTAATGATGCCTTAGACTATTTACAGGATCTGAAACTTAAAAAGTAAGGATTAGATTAGGTGGGCTTTTTGTATGTTCACCTAGTTATTTTGCAGGAGGAAGGCTTTTCCTCTCTGCAAAAGTACAACTAGGGAAATATTTATAATGCTTGGCGATAAGCCTTAGTTTTCTATTAAACGAATTGGTGGTGAGAGTTCCTGATCAACCATTTGCTTTCGAATAAAAGTTCCGAGAATGCTGTAATAGGCATTACTCGATTGTTCTTCACTTTTTAATAGTTGACTGTTATGATCTGAAAGTTGTGAAATGATTGGTACTTTCATTACTTTTTTTTGTTTGTTTAAATAAGCCTGGCCCTGTTCTGTCATTCCTAGTACACGAACATAAGGTACAGAGTTACTCTTTTTAATAAATTCAACATGCTCTTTTTTTGTATTGGTTAACAAGTGTACAAATATACGTTGGATTCGTGTCCATGTATAACGTTTTGTTTTAATAGCATCAATCCACTCATTAATGGATTTTGATTTCTTGGCTGTTTTTTTAATTCGATACTCAAGCCCTTCATCAACACCATGAATAGCAGCAAGTTCGCTATAATCCATTGTTAACACCCTATATTGTAATAGAGAAAAGTAGTGTTCCCAGTTATGCCAAACATCCGTTTTGTCGTAATAGCTCGCCAACTGTTTCCTTGTATGATCAGAAAAGGTAGATAAGCTTTCGTTTGTTATAGATCCATCATTAATAAGCTGCTTACGAATACTAGTGGCACTAGCGATACTACCTGAAATTTTTTGATCATGATAACCACTTTTCGTTCGTTTGACTGTGAAGGCATTTATATTTAATGAATGGTCAAGTATTTCTTTGATATAACTAAATCCGAGAATATTGTTAGGTTGAGATAGATCCATTTCAGAGTTTGTTAATCCGATTTTTTCATATGCAAGCTTACTAGCTTCAGGAAAAGACAGTCCGTTATGCAGGTTTTTACGCAATACTTCTTTAAAAGTTGATCCTTTTTCTTTTAAGATTTCATAGCTTGTTATAAAGTTAGAAGTAGTACCAGACTCGCTTCCGAAACAGATGGAAGACACCCCAATTTCATTTAAGGTTTGTACAGCGCCCTTTGCAAACAGATCACTAGATTGAACTGCATAGAGGAATGGGAGCTCAAGCACTATATCAACGCCACTGGCTAATGCTGCTTTGGCGCGGTGGAATTTATCAATAATTGCTGGCTCACCCCGTTGTAGAAAGTTGCCACTCATAACTGCTATCATACAGGGTGCGTTTGAATGCTTTTTTGCTTCAGTTAAATGGTGAAGGTGCCCATTATGAAATGGATTATATTCGACAATTAAACCACATGCATCCATTTAAACATCTCCTAGTTGATTATTATATATTATTGTACCAAACTAGGGTGCGTAACGCACTAACTTATGTTAATATGATTACTTAGCTATAGAGTGGGAACAATAATTAGTAACAATTTCGCGAAGTGTAAAGA
>NZ_JBMERP010000060.1:0-22869 GCF_049310925.1 Virgibacillus sp. DJP39
ATAACTATTATTTAAAATATCCAAATTAAGCTCGGTATCACTATAAAAATTATTGGTGTAAGGCAACCAATTAACAGACATCCATCAGTTATGTAATTGAAAAATGAAACAATAGGGTTTTCTGATTTTCT
Source organism: Virgibacillus sp. DJP39 (assembly GCF_049310925.1). Taxonomy (NCBI): domain Bacteria; kingdom Bacillati; phylum Bacillota; class Bacilli; order Caryophanales; family Bacillaceae; genus Virgibacillus; species Virgibacillus sp. DJP39. Next base: position 132 of record NZ_JBMERP010000060.1, read on the forward strand.
CTTTTTGGAGTGTTTACTACTCAATCAAATCCCACCTTTATTCTTTCACAAACCCGTAGGAGCTACCAAATCGACAACTTCTTGTTCCACCCTAGCACTCCTTTGATGAAGAAGCATATTTATATTTATTTTCGTCTTTTACTCATGAACAGTACGAAGGTGAAAAAAATAAAATATACAATTCCAATACCTAATAATACGTTAATAATCCACTCGATAATTCTCCCCCCCAATAAACCGAAGTCGTTTATACCCGTTTATTCAACAATTTACATCCCCTAAAGAATACCAAACAGAAAAGGCAGTAATGTTTTAATGACAAACCATATAATAACTAACAATATAGTTAGGTGTAGAGTAATACTTACCTTTTGTCTGTACCTTTTTTGTACTTTGGATTTAGGATTAATGAAACCCCATAGGCCTAAGTACGAGAGTGGCTAGTATTACAATTAGGTTGTAAACAGAATGCATATCCAAAAACTTAACTGCAATCACTATTGAAAGAATTACTGCATTAGTTCAATGTCCTAACACCTCAATATTAATCTCGTCTCTGTATTTATTTTAACATAAATATTCTGAAACCTTGGTTGCACTCATGCATAAAATGACCATCAAATTAGCATACAATTTGATGGTCATTTTAAATTTATATTTTAAAGGACTGTGGAAGGTAATAGAGTTATTCGAAACGCTTATAACTGTGGAAATGCTTGCTCCAATACGAGTTGTCGAGGCTCGTGACCTGTACACCACTTGAGCTCGTATGAACAAATTTGTTATTGCCGATGTAAACGCCCATATGAGAAATCCCACTTTTGTACGTTCCTTCAAAAAATACAAGGTCACCTTTTGCAGGTTGATCAACATAAAAGGATTGGTTAAAGTACCCTTGAGCGTTAGTACGTGCAAGGTCTTTTCCAGCTTGATTATACAAATAATAGATAAACCCACTGCAGTCAAACCCGCTTGGTGTGGTCCCACCCCATTGATAGGGTGTACCAGCAAGGCTTTTTCCAACACTAATTAATGTAGTGACGGAATAATCGGTTTGTACTTCGTTTTCTGTTGATTCATCAGTAGACCCTTTGGTATTTAGTGCCTGTCCTACAAAAATAGTAGAAGACGATAAATTGTTCCAGGTCATTAAATCGCTTACAGAAATGCCAAATTCATGGCTGATCCCCCATAATGAATCTCCAGCCTGTACATGGTATACCGATGAATCGTTATGTAATGTGTTTGTTCCCTCGGTACCTTCGATTGTTAAGGTCTGTCCAGGATAGATAACAGTAGAGGATAAACTATTAAGTTCCATAATCCTAGTGTAGGAAGTACCATAACGTTTTGCGATACTGCTTAAGTTGTCACCTGATTGAACAGTGTAGATTTGGTTTGAAATTGAAGCGGTTTGTAGTACTTGATTTGGATAAATGATTGTATTCGATAGTTGATTGATAGATTGTAAATCTGCAATACTTGTATTATATTTTTGAGCAATAGACCATAGAGAATCTCCATTTTGTACCGTATAGGTAGCTGCTTCAGAATGTGATGCCCATCCAGCAGTTAGTACAGCAGTTGCCGTTAATGTCATTACCATTTTTTTCATGATGTCGATCTCCTTTGATGTGGGATGACATCAGTATAGCATTCGAATCACGAAATTTTGTGACTTGTTACATAATTGTAATGAGGTAAAATGTAGCAACGCATACCAATCGCTTATGCAGTCTATGACTCGCTTAAGCCGATGAGTTTGATTATTACATAGATTCATAAAATCGTAATAATACTGGTAAAATTTGCAGTGGCCTGGTGTTCGTAAAACTCTTTCAATAAGGTTTTGCTTTCTTAGTTTGCCTTTAGTTGCGTATATAATTGTTGATAAGCTTTTGCCTCGTCAGATACCCCTTTTTGCTGGTACATTTTCATGATTCGCCAAACAGGATCAGGGTCTTGTGGTTGGAGCTCCATTTCCCAAAAGAAACATTCAAGTGCCTGGTCATATTGCTTAAATTCAGCGAAATAATCTCCTAACTCCATCATCCGATCAAGGTTATCAGACAACTTTACCATATTTGATACTTTATTTAGGCTTAATGAATGTGATGCTAGTTTTCTAATAGGGGTAAGTAAATCGTCCACTGCCTGGAGATCGTTATTAATAAAAAGCTTTTCGACAAGCAAAGCAATGGTATGTTCAGAGTCCTTTAGGCCATTAACCTTAATGAACCGTTCCAATAACGGAAGAAAGTCATTTAAGCGTGCTTCAATTATATGATGGTCGATATGTGACCAGACGCGAGTCAGTAATCCGTCATAGGAAGCGGGTAAATTGTCAATAAACGGTAACAGGCACGTAGCGGCATCTTCATACTGTTTGTCGTCTATCATTTTTTCAATGGTCTGCTGGGATTCCCGAAGAATGTGAAATGGGTTAACGTTAAAGGTAACAAGTATTTTTAGCCATTGTTTAAAAGGAATGAACTTACGTGCAATGTCAGTGTAAAACTCGATGGGGTATGCTCCCGGATTGTTGATGAATCTTTCAAGCGATAAGCAGAGCACTTCAGAATAACGTTCTTCCGATAACAGGTGATCTTCAAGCAATGTGTGAGTAGAGGGATCATGTCTGTTTTCAAAGCAGTAAAACTCAACGTAAAGTGGATCCTTTTTATAAATAGAAGATAGTGAAGAGGAAGAATAAAATTGGCTGTACGTTTTGTATTCATCTGAAACTAAGCGGTCCTGAGTAGCTAATGAAGAAGAAAACGTTGACAGTAGTTGATTGACTTGAAAGGCTTCAAGAAAGTTTCCGTTTCTTCTAAAGTGTAAAATGATTTTATCTATTACCTGGGTTAGTTTTTCTTTAGGGAAAAATGAGTCAAGAGCGGTTGCGATGTAGGCGACGTCCTTAAGCGTGTAGTGATCCTGTAAATAATTGAAGATGTTACTGGTGTTAGGTGTCTTTATTGATTTACTTGTTATTAATGCTGGAATGAGTGGATTGTTTTTTTCAAAAGATATCCCAAGATTTCTTGCTTGATCAATAAATGAACCTTTCTCAATTGTAGGCAGTAGATCGCCGTAAATAATTGAGTTGTTATAAAAAACAAGGTAAAACTGCTCAGACAGAACTGTCTCAACCTGCAATATTTTCATTTTCGCAAACAGTGTCAGGTTTACAATTGTCCCTTTATGTACCTTTTTCTTATCCTTAATAACGATTTCCTCTGATTCAATCATTTTTTCCATCATCTTACCCCCCAGATTTTATTAGAATTCTATTTATATTCTAACATAGTTAGGATGAGCTGAGTTAAAGACTATAAAAATCCTACCACGAGATAGGATGTTTATAGTTAATTCCATTTAGAGCTGACCACTATACCATTTGAAGTAACCTAGATACCAAGAAACGTATGCTGCGGATAACAAAGTAATGACCATAAGACTTAAAAAGAGCCAGTCACGCAAAGAAGTGGAAAAGCGTCGATAAAAAGTGCGCTCTTTTTCTCCAGTAAAACCTTTTGATTCCATTGCCATTGCAGTACGTTCTGCTTTTCTGATAGCACTTGCTAACAATGGTATTGAAAACCTTTTGTATTGATTCCATTTTCCACGAATTGTTTTTGCCTGATCAAAGCCGCGAACACGATGGGCAGAATGAATAATTAATAGTTCATCCTTCATCATCGGCAAAAATCGATACCCTGCCAGGACACCATAAGCAATTCTTGGTGAGAGCTTTAATTGTTGTATCAGACTTAAAATAAAGTCAACAACGTTTGTGGTAAAAATAAATAATAGTGATAATGATGCTACACTCAAAACTCGGAGCGAGAGTGCAAGCGCTGTGACAATTGATTCTTTAGGAATAGTTATTCCCAGTAATGATAATACTTCCTCTGGATGCTTAGGTGTATCAGCAAAGATAACTGTCGTCCATAGCATCCCGAATGCAATGACAGAAAAGGGTAGGAAGTATAAGCAGTATTTCTTCCAATCTATTTCTCCACCAATAAATGTTAACGTGATAGTAAAAATCATAAATAGAAGCGGTGTAATTGGATCAAATACCAACGCCAATAAAATGACTACCAACACTATCGTTAGAGCTTTTATACTTGGGTTAAGTTGATGCAGAAACATAATGGGCACCCTTTTCATAGATTTGTTGCAGCTGGACTTGAATCGGGCGTTCAAGCTGCCAGTCTCGTAATGTCTCGGTTGACTCATCCCATAGTTTAGTAGGATGACAGTCAGCAACGATATTTCCCTGATCCATGACAATTACTCGTTTGGCATAGTGGTGGACAATTTCCATATCATGCGTAATCATGACGATTGTCGTACCCTGCTCGTGTCTTTCGTATAGTAAATTCATTAACTCATTAATAGAATGAGCATCCTGTCCAAAGGTTGGCTCATCTAAAAGAAGCAGGCGTTGATCGTCCACAATCATTGCTGCGACGCTTAAGCGTCTTTTTTGGCCTTGGCTAAGAGTGTATGGATGCTCATTTTCAAGATTTAACAGTCCACACTTGTTTAGGATAATTTCAACTTTTTCTTGTACGTGCCTGGCGTCCATGCCCGTTATTTGTAAACCGAATGCGACCTCGTCATATACAGTATTCGTTACAAATTGATGCTCTGGATTTTGGAATACATACCCTATCCCGTCTCCCAGATAAGACTTTATCCCACGGATAGTACCTGTTTTTGGCTTCTGAATTCCTGCCAGAACTCTGGAAAGTGAAGTTTTGCCACTACCATTTGCACCTACAATGGCAACAAATTCACCCTCATGCAACTTAAGGGATATGTTTTTAATGATTTCATGCTTTTTTTTCATCCAGGATAGATGTTCCGCCTCTAGTAAAATGTCTGGAACATCTTGGTTGGTTGATGCTTTCTCTTCCAATTTAATCGACTGCCATTGGTCTATCTGCTCTGCAAATTCCCTGATAGTCAGCGGGATAAAATTTCCTGAATTGCCTCGTTGTAGTGCATATTGGGTAACTTTTGGCAGCCAGATACCTTGCTCTTCCAGGAGCGGTAAAAGACGATTGATACCGGTTCGAAGTGAGCCATCATAGAAGACTTCTCCAGATCTATTAAGTAAAAGACTGCGGTCAAAGAGATCCATCCAACCGTCTAATTGATGTTCAATGACTATCAGAGCAAAGTCATTTTGTTGTTTCAACTTCTGAATGGTTGCAATCAAATCTTTCGTAGCAAGAGGATCTAAATTTGCAGTTGGTTCATCCAGGATTAGTAAACTCGGTTCCATGGCCAAGATGCAGGCTAAAGCCAGCTTTTGTTTTTGACCACCAGAAAGAGATGCGATATCTGATTTCTTATAGGGTGCTAAGTTAACAAGTGAAAGTGCTTTGTCTATTTTATTTTCCATCTCATCATGTGGAACGTGTATATTTTCCAAGCCAAACGCAACCTCGTCTTCTACTGTAAGCATGCAGAACTGTGTTTCTGGATCTTGAAATACAACACCCACATGACGACTTAATTCACCAGGCTTGTATTCCGTTGATTTCTTACCATTGATCATGACATCGCCAGTCATCGTTCCATCTAATTCACGGGGGTACAAACCGTTTAAACAAAAAGTCAACGTACTTTTCCCGCATCCACTTGGACCCAGTAATAGAAGTGTTTCGCCTCTATTTAATTCAAAGCTAACTTTTGATAAGGTATCCTGATCCAACGGAGTGTCAAATCGTAAGGACAGTTGTTGTACACTTAAAATGAAATCTTTCTTCATGCTGCGCGTTTCTTTCTATGTTCTTTTCCTAAAGCGTAGCTGGACAAGACTCCTGTTTGAGCTAAACCATCGCTTAGGGCCTTTCCGAGTAATCCAGCAAGTAACGCACCGCTTATCATGCGTGCAACAAACATACCTATTACATAAGGAGTAGAAAGGGCAGCAAACCCACTTAGGAAGTAGCCATATGCAAAGCTAAATACAGCTGCACCAACACCGGAAGCCATTAACACCCATGTAGAGTAGTTTTTCCACCTGGTCATTGCAAACGCGGATTCAGCACCTAAACCTTGAATCATTCCAGAAATAATTAGCATTGGACCGACCGCGCTGCCAAGCATAACCTCAATCATAGCAGCAATGGTTTCAGACATGAATGCAGCTCCTGGTTTACGAATAATGTAAGCCGCAATAATAGATACGATAAACCAAATTCCAAATATAAGGTCATAACCAATTGGGCCAAAGAACCCTACAAGAATCTTTCCAACAGGGAGAAATGCTAAATACACAACCCCGAATACAACCGCCAGTGCCGACATGACTACAATTTCTTTAAACCGCCAATTATTCATGTTCACCCACTCCTTTAGTCGATGGACTATTTGCTGAGATTGAGACTGTCATTACGGTATGACTTGACCCACCATCCACTGTCGCATTAAAGACCTGTTCTAATCCATCAAAAATTTTGACCGATTCACCGTCCAAGCGGGTAGAATAATGTGCATGCGAAACATCTACATGCTTTTTCATCGCTTCAATCTGTTCCATAATGACATCCATGTAGTTACCACCACCCAATGGATAAAGAGAAAATTTAGCCGCAGCTGGTTGCTTGATATCACTGACCTGAGGGCTGTTTACGGGTATATCATCTTCTGCCATGTAAACATCTCCCGCAGAGTCTCCTGGACACCCTAATGAATAAGTTGCCTCAAATGCAACATGCTCACCGGTCTTTGCTGCTTGAATATAAATGGATTTCGTCACGTCAAAAACATGGGTTAACCTCCCGCGCACAGTTGTCGTAACATCATCCGTATCCATCCAAACCTTAGAAGTATCCACATTCGCAAGAGCTGCCGTAATAATCTCCACAAACCCATCACTCATCGGATGAATAGAAAAACTACACCCAGCAATACCAGAATCCGAACAATTTTGAACTACCATAATAAAAAACTCCTCCTTTTGCGGTGCCTGGCACTACTAGACAGGTGGGGCACCAAATAAATTTCTACGAACAAAAAAACTGCATCCCCGTGGAATGCAGTCTGTTAGTATGTATGAGAAAATAAAGTAATACACGCTTCGACCACACTTCCCCACGCTAGTATTATCTAGTTCGGGTGCAAAGGGTCAGAACAGAACAGTTCTTCTCAGCCGATTAATCAGCTCCCCTAGTGAAAGGTTACTATGCAGTTTTTCTACTTCTATCTTAACGAGTAAGTTTTAAATTGTAAAGAGGATAAAGAAAAGTCTGGTCTCCTCTTGTTAAAATAGGAACCCTGGCATTAGAGTTGTTTACTGTACAGGAAAGTGCTGCAATTTCCTTAATTGTTAGCATTAGTCCCCATAAGCTTTATTCACCTTGATTGTTTTTGTAAAGCATACCATAATAGTACAATACTTCTTCATAATTTTGAATGATGAAACACAGAATATAATTTATTATAAGCAACATAGCAATAGAGTCTTTTCAATTAATAATACTAGTATAACTACCAAGGAGGAAAAATAAATGAAAGACGGAGTTATTTCATTAGGAGAAGCATTAATAGACTTTATTCCAACTGATGGAACAAACGAAACCTACCATAAGCGTGCGGGTGGGGCGCCTGCCAATGTTGCAGTTGGGATAGCGAGACTGGGAGGAAAATCCACATTTCTTGGGAAAATAGGAGATGATGTATTAGGTCGCTTTTTGCAAAAAACGCTTCATGATTATGGCGTGGATGCTAAACGAGTTCAGTTTTCTGCCGAGACGCGCACAGGTGTCGTATTTGTAACGAATGCAGAAGACGGAGAAAGGAGCTTCGACTTCTACATAGATCCGAGCGCTGATCGGTTTCTCGAGGAATCGGAAATTAACGAGTCGGATTTTAACGACAATAAAATTTTACATATTGGTTCGATTTCTTTAATTAGTAGTCCAGCCAAGGAAGCCACTCACTACGCGGTTAAGCTGGCAAAACAGAATGAAATGATTGTCTCTTATGATCCTAACTTGCGCATAGGTTTGTGGGATTCGGAGCAGAATGCGCGTGAAACAATCAGCAGTATGCTGGGCCACGTTGATATATTAAAAATATCGGAAGAAGAATTGGAGTTTATTACCAGAGAAACAGGTGTGAGTAATGGGGTCGAGGCATTAAGTCAGTTTAATATACCGCTTATTCTTGTTACACTAGGAGATCAGGGTTGTTATATTTACACATTAAAAGGTTCTACGCATGTACCGGCAATGAAGGTGAAAGCTGTTGATACGACTGGGGCAGGCGATGCGTTTGTGTCCGCAATGCTGTATGCAGTAAATAAGTATGATGGGACTATAGAGGATCTTTCCCTTCAGGAAGCATCCAAGATGGCAGAATTTGCAGCTGTTTCTGGTGCTTTAGCAGCATCTGCAAAGGGTGCAATGACAGCACTTCCCAAACTAGCAGACGTGCAAAAATATTTAATCAACTAGGGAGTATAGCATTACTTAATTTGGTAGTGTGGATATGTATACAAATTTTTTTGAAAATAACTTCCGAAATACAATGAAATTTATTTCACTTTTAGCTAATCTAGTTTAATATTTTAGTTAGGCTTTGTTTAAAGTGTAGAAAGTTGGTAGTTTATGTCTAATGAAAGCAATAATATTACTAGAATACATATAGATGGTAGGGAATTTATCCTTATTGGGACAGCCCACGTATCGAAGCAGAGTGCCGAGCAGGTGAAGGAAGTTATCGAAGCGGAACGGCCAGATTCTGTTTGTATCGAGCTCGATGAACAACGCTATCAATCAATAGTTGATGGAAGTAAATGGCGGGACATGGATATTTTTAAAGTTATTAAAGAGAAAAAGGCCACCTTGCTGCTGATGAACCTTGCAATTTCATCGTTTCAAAGACGTATGGCAAAACAGCTGGGGATTAACGCTGGACAAGAAATGATTCAAGGTATTGAATCAGCAAAAGAAATAAATGCCGATCTAGTATTAGCCGACCGAAACATTCAAACGACATTTTCACGTATTTGGCGTGGAATTGGACTGAAGGGGAAGGCAATATTATTGATGCAAGTCATTGGTAGCATTTTTTCAAAGGAAACGATCACCGAAGAAGATTTGGAAAAAATGAAGTCCCAGGACATGCTGAACTCCATGTTAGATGACATGACAGCGCATTTCCCAAAATTAAAAGTACCTCTAATTGATGAGCGTGATCAGTATTTATCACAGAAAATTAAAGATGCACCAGGTAATAAAGTTGTTGCAGTTCTGGGAGCCGCACACGTTCCAGGAATTAAAGAGGAAATTAAAAAGGAACACGACTTGGAAAAACTATCTGAGATACCTCCCAAATCCAAGATTCCTAAAATTTTGGCTTGGGCGATTCCAATTATTCTCATTGGTATTATTATCTATACGTTTATGGCAAACCCTGATGCAGCACTCCAACAGACACTTAGCTGGATACTCTGGAATGGATCTCTATCAGCAATTGGAACTGCAATTGCCTTTGGACATCCACTTACTGTTCTAACAGCCTTTGTAGCTGCTCCAATCACATCTTTGGATCCAATTACTGCTGCAGGTTGGTTTGCAGGGTTTGTTCAAGCATATTTCGTCCGACCTAATGTACGTGATTTTGAAAATCTTACAGATGATGTTTATACCTTGAAGGGCTTTTGGAATAATAAAGTTACCCGAATCCTACTCGTTGTCGTGTTAGCAAATTTAGGAAGCTCGCTCGGCACTTTCATCGGTGGAGCTGACGTGATCCGTTTGTTTATCGAAAACCTGTAATGGAAGTGGTGACAGATCTATGCACCTGATTGCTGTACAGCCATATATAAAAGTTCAAAGAGAAATTAACACCATCGAGAAATACAGCCAGGAGCGGAATATATATTTGTACAATGAGAAGTTAGTTACGCGTCATCGGGAATTTCCAATAAAAGAAGTGCTTGATCTTTCGTATCGAACATTTGGTGACGAAGGTGGACTCCTCTATATTCATACAATTGGAGGTATTTACTCTTATACCGTGGAGGAATCACCCCAGAAATTTATTAATGCATTTAAGCATATGTAAAAAAGCGAGGCGCCCGCAAAGTTGATCGGCGCCAGGCCGAAGTTGAGCGAGAATCCCGCAAAGTTGATCGACACCGGGCCAAAGTTGAGCGAGAACCCCGTGAAGTTGATCGACACCGAGCCAAAGTTGAGCGAAGAGCCCAAGAAGTTGATCGACACCGGCCCAAAGTCGAGCGAGAATCCCGTAAAGTCGAGCGACATCACCACAAAGTCGCGCAACGCGAAAACAATAAAAGCTGAATGGTATTTTCCATACTGTTCGGCTTTTTTTTGCCTAAATTTCTAGGCGTGTGTCCTGTGTATGCATATTCATTAAAATTAAAGAAAAAACTTGTCGGTATCATGACGTGTACCCATGCATACGATATATAAACCCTGACATAGATGGAGGGATTATTATGGATATTTTAAATAAGGTGAAGAGCTACAGGGAAGAAGAAAGACAGCTCATGTGGGAAGGAACATTTGCAGAGTATCTAGAAATTGTGAAGCAGAGGCCTGAAGTTGCTCAAACAGCCCATTCACGCGTTTATAATATGATTAAAAGTTCTGGTTTAACCGAGAGAGATGGCAAAAGAATGTACCACTTTTTTGGTGAAGGAATTTTCGGACTCGAGGATGCGATTGAACGACTTGTCGAAGAATATTTTCACCCTGCTGCAAAGCGGCTTGATGTTCGGAAACGAATATTATTGCTAATGGGACCTGTTAGTGGTGGGAAATCGACTATCGTGACAATGCTGAAGCGTGGAATCGAACAATATTCCAGAACAGATGAGGGTGCGGTATATGCCATTAAAGGTTGCCCAATGCATGAAGATCCCCTTCATTTTATCCCGAATCATTTACGGGAGGATTTCTTTGAAGAATATGGGATTCGTATTGAGGGTAGTTTATCACCTCTTAACACAATGCGGCTTGAACAGGAGTATGATGGCCGGATGGAAGATGTGAAGGTTGAGCGGATCTTTTTCTCAGAGGATAAACGTGTTGGAATCGGGACGTTCAGTCCTTCAGATCCAAAGTCTCAGGATATTGCTGATTTAACTGGAAGCATCGATTTCTCGACTATTTCCGAATATGGATCAGAATCAGACCCCCGCGCATATCGATTTGACGGGGAATTAAACAAAGCAAACCGAGGAATGATGGAATTCCAGGAAATTTTAAAATGTGACGAGAAATTTTTATGGCACTTGTTGTCACTGACACAGGAAGGAAATTTCAAAGCTGGTAGATTTGCTCTTATCAGCGCCGATGAATTGATCATTGCTCATACCAACGAAGCTGAGTACCGTTCCTTTATTGCGAATAAAAAGAACGAAGCGCTGCATTCACGTATTATTGTTATGCCAATACCGTATAACCTGCGCGTGAGCCAGGAGGAACGGATTTATGAAAAAATGATTAATGAAAGTGATATGGCACATGTTCATATTGCGCCACATGCACTACGGGTTGCTGCAATATTCTCCATTCTTACCAGACTTAAAGCATCGAAAAAACAAGGGGTAGATCTGGTAAAGAAAATGCGTCTTTATGATGGAGAAAGTGTAGAAGGCTTTAATCAAGTCGATGTGGAAGAGTTAAGAAAAGAGTACGCAGATGAAGGCATGAACGGGGTTGACCCAAGGTATGTAATCAACCGTATTTCTTCTACAATCATACGGAAGGAAGTACCAGCAATCAATGCACTTGATGTTTTACGGTCATTAAAAGATGGACTTGAGCAGCATGCGTCTATTTCTGAGGAAGACAGAGAGGACTTTATGAACTATATTGCTGTTGCCCGAAAAGAATATGATGAAATTGCTAAAAAAGAAGTACAAAAAGCGTTTGTCTACTCATATGAAGAGTCTGCCAAAACGTTAATGAACAATTATCTGGATAATGTGGAAGCCTATTGTAATAAAAATAGATTACGAGACCCGCTGACAGGAGAGGAAATGAATCCTGATGAAAAGCTAATGCGTTCAATCGAGGAGCAAATTGGTATTTCAGAAAATGCGAAGAAAGCTTTTCGAGAAGAAATTCTTATTCGGATTTCCGCCTATGCAAGGAAAGGTAAGCGTTTTGATTATACGTCACATGAACGCTTGCGCGAGGCGATACAGAAGAAACTGTTTGCAGACTTAAAGGATGTTGTCAAAATTACCACCTCATCAAAAACGCCGGATGAATCACAATTGAAGAAGGTTAACGAAGTGATTGCTCGATTAATTGATGAATATGGCTATAACTCTATTTCAGCAAATGAATTACTGCAGTACGTAGGAAGTCTGCTTAATCGATAATTAGACGATAATCAGGAACAAATAACAAGACTGACAGTTATTTAGTCTTGTTATTTTTTTACCCAAAATCAGCGATCAGGTGTAACAACTTGTTTGTGTTTTCCATACGATAAACAAACCATAGATAGGAGTGGATTCGATGCATGATGAGAATAAGAGCAATTCCGTCGTCTCCAAGGAAAACTGGTCCCTCCATCGCAAAGGCTTACAAGATCAACGACGTCATATGGATAAAGTGAAAGACGCCATTAGGAATAATTTACCGGATCTCGTTAGTGAAGAAAGAATCATTATGTCAAATGGTCGCGATGTTATCAAAATTCCAATTCGTTCCTTAGACGAATATAAGATCCGCTACAATTATGATAAATCAAAGCATGTTGGTCAAGGTGATGGTGACAGTGAGGTTGGTGATGTTGTCGCACGTGAACCAGGTGATGGAAAACCTGGGAGACCTGGAAAAGGACAGCAGGCAGGGGATAAACCAGGCTCGGATTATTACGAAGCTGAGGTATCATTAGCTGAATTAGAGGAGGCACTTTTCAAAGAGCTTGAACTACCAAACTTAAAGCAAAAAGAACAAGCTGAGATAGAAAATGAAGAGGTTGAATTTAATGATGTCCGGAAAAAAGGATTAATGGGAAATGTAGATAAAAAACGAACAATTCTAACCGCATTAAAACGAAATACCAGAGAAGGAAAACCAGGGATAACACCCATTTATAATGACGACCTCCGCTTTAAAACGTGGAACGATGTCACCAAGCCTGAATCAAAGGCAGTAGTACTCGCTATGATGGATACGAGTGGATCAATGGGTACTTTTGAAAAGTATATGGCACGAAGCTTTTTCTTCTGGATGACTAAATTCCTTCATTCTAAGTACGAGACTGTTGAGATTGAATTCATAGCGCATCATACAGAAGCAAAGGTTGTAACAGAGGAAGCATTTTTTTCTAAAGGTGAAAGTGGAGGAACAATTTGTTCGTCAGCTTATACAAAGGCACTTGAGCTAATTGATGAAAAGTATCAGCCATCCCGCTACAATATTTACCCGTTTCATATTTCCGATGGCGATAATATTTCCTCTGACAATGCAAAATGTATTAAATTGGTAAATGAGATCATGGACGTTTCCAATATGTTTGGATATGGAGAAGTCAATGAACGTAACCGCCACACCACATTAATGAACGCATTTAAAAGTTTTGATAATCCGAAGTTCCGTCATTATATTATGAAAGAACACCGCGATGTGTACCATGCATTGAAAAGTTTCTTCAGACAAGAAGAAGTACCGGTGTGAAAAACACAAAGAAAATGGCGCCCGCTGATAAAGGGTGCCATTTTTAAAAAGACAAAAATTTGGCTTTGTTAAGCTTACATACAGTAACAGCCACGTCCAGCTCCAGCGCCCAGAGACTAGCGATACTTCCCTCACCTTCGTACGATAAGTCAACATCGGCTTCCTTCGGTCGCCGTGTTTCCTTTATCTCCTACGGCTCAGTCCAGTCCGTACGTCTCTTCCCAGGCGCCTGCGCTTTTGTTCTTCTACGTGTTATCAATTTCGATTGTGTAAGTACCTCGATCTGTTTTGAGAGTAAACCGTGACCCATCAAATTGATAGTGGGTTGAATCCTCGAGAGGGATTTCATACGTTAAAGAAGGGAGTGGTACGAATTCGTGACCTTCATTTTCAATCTTTCCCAACCCGTTTAATTGCAATGCATGTGTCGCCTTATAATCATCTATCGTTTGCGTATCGTTGGAGTAGGAAATACTTTCAAGCTCAATTAATGCTTCATCATTATCGCCAATTTCCTGTTTTAATACTTTAATATTTTTACCAGCCCATTTCTTAAGCAACTCATTAAATTCCTCGACAGATAATAACTGTTCCATGGTAATCACCTCTAAGTTTATCGTTTCCTTGATCAGCAAAAAAATACAGTGAATCGGAGCAATAACAGAGGTGTTTTATGTGATTTTTGTATATCTCTTGTTCATTATTGGCACGTATTTTCATAAGCTATAAAAAGACACTTGGAGGGATAAAGTTGACACAAATGAAGGAGCTTCAACATTCAATTGATGAAATTACGGAGATTGCATCTGGATTTGGACTTGATTTTTATCCAATGCGATACGAAATTTGCCCCGCGGATATAATTTATACATTTGGCGCATATGGGATGCCAACCCGGTTCACCCACTGGAGTTTCGGAAAACAATTTCATAAAATGAAGCTGCAATATGACCTTGGGCTAAGCCAAATATATGAGCTTGTCATAAATTCAAACCCCTGCTATGCATTTTTACTCGATACAAACAGCCTGATTCAGAATAAGTTAATTATTGCCCACGTTCTCGCCCACTGCGATTTTTTCAAAAATAATGTTCGTTTTTCCAATACAAGACGAGATATGGTTGAGAGTATGACCGCCACGGCCGAAAGAATTGCTGACTATGAGATGATACATGGCAAGGATGAGGTTGAAAAATTCCTAGATGCGGTTTTATCAATTCAGGAACATATCGATCCATCAATTGTAAGGCCCAAGTTAAATGTAAACGACGTTCAAGCGGATGAAGAGAAAGAATTATCCCGGGTCATAACACCCTATGATGATCTATGGAATTTGGATCAGAAGGAAGAAACAGACAAGGTCGATCGAATTAAGCAGAGAAAAAAATTCCCCCTAAAGCCGGAGAAGGATCTTCTGCTATTTATCGAGGAAAACAGTCGAGAACTCGAAGAATGGCAGCGCGATATTTTAACTATGATGCGCGAAGAAATGCTTTATTTCTGGCCACAGCTAGAGACGAAAATCATGAACGAAGGCTGGGCTTCGTATCGCAGAGGTGTTTTTTTAAAGCAAAAAATAAATATAAAAAAAGCACCGCATTACGGAGCCAATTAAATATACATATTTGGTTATTTAACTTTTTTATCAAGTTTAGGTTTTGTGATAGGTAACTTCAATTTTTAAAGAGATAGTTGAACCTAGATGGATTTTAACTGTTAAATTTATAGGCTAATCCATTAGTAATTTTAATTGTTGGTTTTTCAATAATTTACTGATTTTCTCTTTTTTCAATGGTCTATTATAATAATAACCTTGTCCATAACGACAACCATTTTCAACTAAAAACATAACTTGGCTCTCATTTTCTATACCTTCTGCAACTACACCAAAATTTAAATTATTTCCCATCTCAATTATAGTCTTTACCAGTGAAGTCGTTTTTGGATTCATATTAATCTCATTTATAAATGATTTATCTATTTTTATTGTATCAATAGCTAAAGTACCTAAAACACTTAAAGAGGAATATCCAGTTCCAAAATCATCGATAGCTACTTTAATACCAATATTTTTTAATTCTTTAATAATTGAATTAGTATGAGTTATGTTTAGCATGTTACTTTCCGTTATTTCTAGGCATAGATAATTTGGAGATAGTTGGCTTTCGCTTATTAATTCTTTAACTGACTCAACAAACCTATTGTCTTCGAACTGTATACTCGAAACGTTTACAGCCATTTCAATTAATATACCTGATTCTTGCCACAATTTATTTTGTTTACAAGCCTCTTGTATCACCCATTTTCCAACTGGAATAATTACCCCAATTTCTTCAGCAACAGGGATAAATTCAATAGGAGAAATTTGCCCTAGTTCAGGGTGATTCCAACGAAGTAAACCTTCAACTCCATATATTTTTCCTGTTATTAAATCAACTTTAGGTTGATAATTTAACTCAAACTCCTTATTATTTAGAGCTTGTTTTAATCCACGTTCTATTTTCACTTTTCTATCAATCTTATCTTGGTCCTCGTGGATATAAAATTGATATTTGTTTTTTCCGAGTTTTTTAGCTAAGTACATTGCTGTATCAGCGCTCTTAGTAAGTTCATCGATATTCTGTCCATCTTTTGGATAGGAACTAATTCCAATACTTGGAGAGATAAACACATGTTCACCATTTAGAGAAAAAGAATTATTAAATGATTGTAGTATTTGTCGCGCAATTTCAGCTGCTTCAGGTTGCTCTATGCCTTCTAACAATATAATGAATTCATCTCCACCTTGTCGTGCAACGATATCTCCTTCACGAACGATTTCAACTAATCTTTTACCGACTTGTATAAGCAACTTGTCCCCATTAAAGTGCCCCATTGTATCATTAACAAATTTAAATCTGTCAAGGTCCATGAACATTATAGCTAGTTTTTGGTTTGTATGTTTGCTTCGATCCAAAGCATTTTGAAGAGAGAGATTAAAATTAATACGATTCGGTAAACTCGTTAAATTATCATTATAAGCTAAATACTCAATCTTGTTCTGATTATGGATTTGTTCTGAAACGTCTAAAGTTATCCCATAAAGTTTAGATATGTTACCCTGTTCATCAAAAATAGGGGTTCCCCGTAGTTCTACCCATCTGACTTGGTCATCTTTATGGATTACACGAAACTGACATGAGCTTTGTTTTCCAGATAGTAATTTTGAATAAAAAATATCAGCTATATTACGATCATCTTTATGGATAGAATTTAACCATAAATCATAATCATCATAAATCTCCTCAGCAGTTATCCCATAAATCTTTTCAATACCTTTTGACACCGTAATACGTTTCCTTATCGTATCATTAACCCAAATTGTAGCATCTAAATTATCTACCATTTGCTTAGATTCATTTTGGATACGATTAGACCTATCTATCAGTCTCCCAACCCACCAAGATATTGGAATACAGACGAGTACGGCTATGAGATCACTTATTTCAAGCGAATTTTTAAAAAACCTGTACATATTAACCCCAACTAAAATAGATATCGTAAGTAATATTGTTATTATCCGTCCAGTATACTTCTTCATACTTTTATCCCTCTTCACACCACTAAGCACAAGTGATTTTTAAGTGGTGTTTTATAATTTTATGTGACCACTCAGTATTTTTATAGTACAATATACCTGCTAATCATACAACATAAATTATCCACTCTTCACATTCCTTTATCCACTCAGTTTTGTAGGAAATCTTTGCTGTAGACACTACTACGCATCCCTTCATTAATCTATGTATCCTCTTAAATCTCAAAAAACAAGTCACTTCGCTTGAGAATTATGCTTGAAAAAATTAGATTCAATCCTCTATATTAGTTAATTTTAACACTTAAATAGATGTTCTTTTTCTCTATCCCTCTCATATAGTTACAGTAGTAATATTACAAAAGGGGGCGACTAATATGAAAGAATACAGTCTTGACGAAGTCCTAGGATTTTTCGAAGAATATTATATAACTCAATCACAACAAATGGTTAGTAGGTGGATTCGTCATGGGAAATTAAATGCAACAAGAAGTGATTATCGTAAAGATGGTTATAGAGTTTCGGAGGAAGATCTATTCGAATTTATTGAGGAGCAACGACCCGGTCTACGTAAAATATATGATATTTATAAAGATCACATAAAACAACTTAGGTCTCAACGAATTGAACAGGAGACTCGACCACAGTTATCTGAAGCAACTCAAGTTAATGAAATTAAATCTGAAGAAGAAATTCATGAAATGGAAATTAATCAGTTTAAGGATGAGGTAATTAATTTAGAAAGTAAGATTACTGATTTAGAGTATGATAAACAATTGAATAATGAGAAAATGCTTGAAATTTTGGAACAGAATAGCTCGTTGGAAGAGGAAGTCAACACCTTAACTGAGGATAAAAATACGTATATTCAACTGAACAAAAAATTGAATGAGGAAAATAAACAATTAAAAGATGCTGCTCCTACTATGACTAAGTCAGATGAGAAAAATGGAAAGTCGAAAAACACGACTGATCGTGCCAGAGCGAAAATAAATTCTACTTTAACCCTTGATGAATTTAAAAAAGCAGGAAAAAAAGTAATATCAACCCAGATTGATAAATTTAGCGAGAAAGAATTAGATGAACATTTAATAAATGCTTATAATATTGTAAGTGATGAAAGCAGTAATATAAAGAAAGAACTTTTAATAAAAGACGGATCTTTTAAATCTCCTTATATAGATAAGCCCTACAAGCAGCAAAAAAGATTTGTAACTCATGTCATTGAACACTATTTTAAAAATCTAGATGTTAAAAAAGAGAGCACAGAAGAAAAGGCAGTGGCGAACGAATAAATCGTTCACCACTGCCTTTTTGTTTTAATCAATGTTCATAAAACCAAACAAACCTCTCTCCTTTAAAATAGGAGAGGTTTTGAAAGTATTGGTTGCCAGGAGTATGATCGGTTCCATAATAGGATTGATAGTAAGGTAGTAAATGCTGCAATTTATCCTCACTTTTAATCCATGGTTTGAAGTATTTAACTGGAACAGGAAAGGCATTTTGATACGTTATGGTACCATTAGTTACATTATAATAAAATTCAAAGGGCTCGTCCAAAGGTAATTTGCTAATGCTTTCTTTATAAAAAATCACCCCTTTATTCTTATTGCTAATTAAATCAGCCTTAAGTTTTAAGGTGTTATCATGACAATTAGTTTTCATCATTTCTAATAAGGTTATTGATTCCAAGATGTTCACTCCTATGATGGTATCGATAAGACAACTTCGATATTTTTTTCTTCATATAAAACAACTTTTTCTACAAGTGTTTGAATTAACGATTTTGCTTCAACGACTGGTATGGTATCAATTGCATCTATTACGGAACCAATTTTCTGGTTCAATTTCTCTTCAAGCGCTGATATATCTACGTAAGTTGTAGTCTCCTGGCTTTCTGCTTCCTCTAAGATCTTTTCCATTTTTTCTTTTTCATTTTTTAAATCATCAATCTCAATTAGACCAGCAGTATAGGCTTCTACTTTTCGATTATAGCGATTTTTAGCATTGTGAATCTGCTTTGTTATTTCGGATTGTTGGTCTTCCTGTACTTGATCGGCTAGCCTAAGTACATATGACTCATCAAAGGACTCTGAAAGTTGCAGGAGACCTTGCTTAAACCAATCCTCAACATCTTGTGCAGGATAATATTTACTAGTGCATGTGCCTTTATTTTTATTAGCAGAACACCGGTAAACGCGTCGCCTGTTAGTCTGAGGTCCATGCCAACTTATGCTCATACCAGCCCCACACCGACCACATTTTAGGAATCCCCCTAATAAGTGTGGGCTTGTTTTTGAACGAGGATGTGATTTTTTCTGTTTTGTTATTTTGTTTTGAGCAGCATCCCATGTAATTTCCTCAATTATCGAAGGATGAGCATTATCTACTGTGACCCATTTTTCTTTGTCCTTCTCAACTGTTTTCTTCTTGCTTCTGTCAACCTTGCCGTTAACTATGCTTTTAGCACTCCTGTCAACCCGATTCCATACAAGGGTTCCTTTATATGCTGGGTTCATAAGCATTAACTTGATGGAACGGATAGACCACTGTTTTTTTTGCTTGGAAGGAACCCCCTCTTCATTTAGCTTCTTCGCAATACTGTAGAATCCCCATCCTTTATTTATGTAATAATCAAATACTCTTTTTACGACCTTTGCTTCTATTTCATTTATTACTAGTTTCTTATCAATTAGCTCATAGCCATATGGACTTTGAGTCATCCACTTCCCTTGACTTACACCATGTAGCATGTTTTCAATTACACGTTCACGAATGCGTTCCCTTTCGAACTCCGCTACAGCACCAAGAACTTGAAGCGTTAACCTACCGGATGATGTATTTGTATCAAATGATTCGCCAATAGAAACGAACGATACCTCCAGACCCTGGCATAATTCAATTATATCGAGTAGATCTTTTAGGTACCTGCTCATTCGGTCGAGTTTAGTTACTAATACCTTTGAAATATTCTCTTTTTCAACTTCAGCAATTAGTTTCATGAGTTGAGGGCGTTCTAAATTTTTGGCAGAGTATCCGTCATCGACAAATAATAATGGCATATCACTCCAACCCATAGCCTTACAATATGCTTTTAAACGTACTTGTTGATCCCCTAATGAAATACCCTCTCTAGCTTGTTCATCCGTAGATACACGGCAATAAAGCGCTATTGATTTTGCATTATCAGATGTTTGATCGCTCATAATTTGCCTCCATACCTGTTTGTCCATATATATGTATAAACCGAGTAAATCATGAAATTTATAAAAGAAAGGTTATCCAACCTGCCACCTTGCATAAACATGAAATAAGGGGGAGGTTGGATGGAAGAATTAACTATAAGTTTTCGGTTTAACGATATTATTTTTAATGAAATCTCCGACTTAAACGAAGAAAATAAAGAAAAAGTACAGCACGCCTATCAAATTTGGGAAAAGGAAACTAGGCATCATTCAGCTATTCATTCCTTAAATAAAGAGTTGAATTTTGACTCAAGTAAAATTGTTAATGTTTCTGTTGAAACAAAGAAAGAGAGTCCAACCATTACTGGTTAGACTCTCCATTTTTTATATGGATATTCATTATAATAAATAAATTGTTCATCTAAATGAATAAAATGTTAAATAATGGTTAACATACTAACATCTAGTTCTTTTTCAAGAGAAGTTCAATTCCGTTTTCAAGTGTTGTTAGAAGATAATCGACTCCTTCAGGATCAACTTGTTGGAGCTTACTCAGTTGTTGCCTTGAATGATTAATTCTTAGATCTAACTCATCCGTTGCTTGAGATTCAATGGGTAACAAATAAAATTCGTTTTGTAACCTTTCCAGAAGTGATAATTGGATTGTATCCGTCTTCCCTGTTTCTAAATTGCTAAGGTATCCCGGTGACACGTCCAGCTTTTCAGCAAATGAATTTAAGCCTATTCCTTTGTTGGTACGTAACGTGCGAATTCGTTTTCCGATATTTTGCAGCATGATGTACCTCCATTACTTTTTGATAGTTCAACTTTATAAAAATATGGATGTGATTGGTCTGATTAAAATCTTTATATCTTTAATTCGTTATAGCTAAAGGAAAATCCTGCAAATTCAGATTTAAAATGGGTGTTTTGATTATCTGCAAGATCCTAAAATATGTTTATCCAGAAAGGATTGAGTTAGTTAATGAAATTTAAAAAGGTAAAAAATATACGAATAACGAGTGTTAAGTATGTGTCTAGCGGGGAGTTTTCTAATGAATGGTTTGAGATGTATACAGATTTGATTAAAGAAGAATTGTTACATTATGCTTCTAAACAGTAATCCAACAGTCATATGTTGGACTAGATAGGAGGGATGTGTTTTTGAAAACAGTAGCGTATTTACGTTCATCATCAGATCTTCAAGAAAATTCTATTGATACCCAAAAGTATTATGCTGATGAATGTGCTCAAAAAGGGAACTTGAGAATTACAACTTACTATAAGGACGAAAGTGTTTCTGCAAGAAAAACACAAATTAGCGAGCGTCCTGATCTAAGTAAATTAATTAGTGAAATTGAATCAGGTGTAATTGAAAATTTAATTGTATACAAACGTGACCGTCTCGCGAGAAATGTCCATCAATATTTACAAGCATACGAAATAATAAGAACTAATGGTGTAAATGTTTACTTCTCCGCACCAAACGAAATTCCTTTACAATTCAGCCCTGCAGGTGAGTTTTTCGAGGTGATTATGGCAGGGTTTAATGAGCGTGAAGGTAATACAATTGCCGAAAGGATTAGGGAAACGAAATATAGCATGGCAAAAAAAGGGCTTATTCCAAGTGGTAGACCTACATTTGGTTACAAAGCAAGTGAAAAGGAGAAAGGAAAGTGACAAAAAGTCCCTGAACAGAAAAAGCTAATTATTCAGGTCTTTGATGAATTTTTGGCAAGAGATTATCAGAGTGTTTCCGAATTTGAACGGTATTTAAACGATAATGGAATAGTTAAAGTAGTTAAGGGTGAAAAAAAAGACTGGAAAAATGTCAAAAAACTGTTGCAAAACCAAAATTATATTGGAATTAAAGAACACACGCTGGATGAAGAAATAATTCTAATTGAACACGCTAATATAAGAATTATTTCTGATAAGAAATGGAAAAAAGTTCAGGAGAAGCTAAAGCTACATGAAAGAAAAAAATATGGCAAGCGGCAGGTCATTACTAACTATAAAAATCGAGCATTTTGCAAGCATTGTCACGAAAACCTTGAAATAGCAGTCAAACAAAGTAAAGGTGTGAAGTATCATGTATATCGCTGTAGTAAGCACAAAGATAACTTAATTGGCGTGGAACAACTGCATAAAAAAATTTGGTCAGAAGTCCTTGCTAGAATTAAACAGTGGCATGAAGAAACTTTTTACGATGTTATAAAAAGACAGGTAGAAGAATCGGTGAAAAATTTTAATAATAAAATTCAAAAATTAAAAGTGGATATTAA